>NZ_FUKJ01000077.1 GCF_900163745.1 Crenothrix polyspora | reverse complement strand
GGGCTATTTATTGCAAGTTACCTAAGGTATCGGAAAATCGGCCAACCATTGATCAATGTCATTTACCGCATCACGAACCAGATAAGCAAAGCCTTCCACAGCACCTTTTGCATCCGGTGTTGGGGTTAACCGATGCCATTGAAACTCGCGCGTTGCCAGTGGTTTATTGTCGATTGAAAAGGCAGTCACCGAAAGCCGCATAAATACTTTTGCCTGTTTGGCGGTATCGAATTGCTGTTCAAAATCCAAAAATTTAATCGACAAGGGATAACGTAAAAACTTACTTTGCGTGATTAACTGCTGCTTGAATAACTCAGGCGGCGTGGCGATCCAGCGATCCAGCATGTAAAAGTTAACTTTGGTAGGCGATTTATACAGCAAGCGGTAACGAATACGGGTATCCCAAATCCACTTCGGCGCATCGATGTCGATGTTTGGCGTGTTGGCGCTGCTACCGTTAATAGTCGTTACCGGCAAACCAAAATCATGTACATCCGGTTGTTTGGGTGCGATTTCGCAGGCTGTCAGGGTCAGCGCAGCGATCAGTGCCAGACTAAAACGTATTGGTGTCATGTTATTCCTCATAGCCGGGTTCGCCGGGGCCTGGCGCTTGTTGTTTAGGGCCCAGCAACAGGGCTTGCGGGTTATTTTCCAGCATCATCGCAATACGCTTTACTTGCTGGCTGGTAGATTGCAAATCTACAAGTAAGGCATTGAATTTAGGCAAGGTGGTTCCCGACAACGCATCACTGGTATTGGTGCCACTCTCGATAAAGTTATCGACTTTATTGACAACGGTGCCGGTTTTTTGGCTCAGCTTTTTAACTTCTTTGGTGAGGCCTTGCAAGTCACTGGTCAGTGCATCGATGTGGGCGAGCGTTTTACTGGTGTCCGTGGACAGGCCATCAAAGTGCGTCAGGGTTTTGTGGGCATCAGCGCTGAGCGCAGGTATGCCGATTAGCGCCTTATCAACGCTTTTTTGCAAGGTATTCAGTTTGTCGGTGAGATTTTTTAGATTGCTGAGTATGCCGCCGATATTTTTTTCATTCTCATCACTTAATATTGAGCTCAAGCGCATCATCAAATGATCGGCTTTTTTTAACAGCACCTCGCCGGAATCAAACAGTTTATCGGTAATGGATGGCCGCAAAGGAATGCGAGTGGCCGGATTGTCGCCCGATGGCAGCTTTTCGCGGGTTTTATTGGCATCTTCCAGTTCAAGCTGGGTAAGGCCGGTAACACCTTTTAAATGCAGCGTCGCATAAATACCTTTGGTCAGGATGACTTCCTTGTCGACTTCAATACCGACCAGGATAGTGCCTGCGTTGCCGGGGTCAAAATTGATACTGATAATTTTGCCCACCGGAATGCCGCGAAAATAAACTGTGGATTCAGGATTAAGGCCGGATACGGAAGTTTGAGTTGAAACCACATAAACATCACGTTCGCGGTCGAGATGCCCTATCCAATAAATGGCCGCCACTGTTGCTGTTACCAAGGCCAGTAAAAATAAGCCGGTTACCAAGGCGTGGTTGGATTTACCCATGAAGCGTCTCTTGATGCTGAAATACACGCTGGGCGCGGGTATTATGAAAAAATTGCTGAATAAAAGGATGTTGCTGCGCCAGCACCGAGGCCAATGTCCCAAAAGCAATCAGTTGCTGATCTGCCAATACCGCTATTTTAGTACATAAATCCCTTAACACATCCAAATCGTGGGTGACCAAAATGACGGTAAAATGAAGTTCCTGGTGCAGTTGCTGAAGTAAATCGACAAAGTCCTGACTGGCAATCGGATCAAGCCCTGCGGTGGGTTCGTCCAATAACAGTAAGTCGGGTTCCAGTATCAGTGCCCTGGCTAGCGCCACGCGCTTAATCATGCCGCCAGATAAGTCTGCGGGTTTAAGCTTGGCATCTTTGTCCGTTAATCCTACCATCGATAATTTCATAAGCACCAGACGTTCTATTAATTTATCGTCGGTAAATCCCAGTTCGCGCAATGGAAAAGCTATATTATCAAAAATATCCAATGCGCTGAATAATGCACCCTTTTGAAACAGTATGCCACAGTTTTGCAAGGCGGCTTTTCTTTGCGTGGCTTCATCAAGGTGTTGTAATGACTGCCCCATGACAAAAATTTCACCTTGACTGGGTGTGTGCAGACCGATAATTTCGCGTAACAAAGTGGTTTTTCCGCAGCCGGATGCGCCGACCAAACCCAGGATTTCACCTTTGTCCAGGCAAAGATTAATGTCTTTATGGACGACTTTTCCAGGGCCTGCGTCGGTATCAGCAAAGCGTGTCCAGACGTGCTCAATGCTTACGGCGACGTTATTTGTCGAATCTGTACTCATGATGGCATTCCCACATCCATAAATAGGATGGCAAACAGGGCATCAATCATAATTACTGCGGTAATGGCGGCGACGACGGAGTTGGTCGTTTCACTACCCAAGCTTTCAGTATTGGGTTTGATACGAAAGCCAAAATGACAGGCCACCAAGGCAATTATCAAGCCGAAGACGGCGCTTTTACCCAGTCCTATAAAGACATTCACCAAGGGTATGGTATCGGGCAATTTAAGGAAAAACTGTTGAAAACCAATATCCAGGCTGTGTTTTGCCGACAGCATACCACCAAAAATGGCTGCGGCGTTGGTCCAGACACTGAGTAGCGGCATGGCGAGGGTGAGAGCGGCGACTTTCGGTAAAATCAAGCGTAAGGAATGGGAAATACCCATAGCGGACAGTGCATCCAGTTCTTCGGTAACCCGCATGATACCGATTTGTGCGGTCATGGCGGAACCGGATCGCCCTGCCACTAAAATTGCTGCCAGTAATGGCCCCAGTTCTCGGATTATGCTGATGCCCAGAATGTCAATAATATAAATTTCCGCGCCAAACATTTTTAGTTGCAGTGCCGACAAATAACTTAACACAATGCCAATCAAAAACCCCACCAAGGCGGTAATGCCCAAGGCTTTAACACCGGAATCATAAATTGTGTTAGAGATTTCTGCCCAGGGTATCGCTTTGGGGTGGCGAATTAAATGTGTGATATCGAGTAGCAGCTGACCTAGCAACACCACGCCATTTGTTAATTGCTCACCAACATCGGTCAGTTGTTGATGACTAGTGTGTAATAGCGTACTTACAGTTGAATGTGTTACGTTGGGTGCAGGCACGGATTGATTTTGCCAGCGTTCAAAAAGCTGTTGATGTTCAGGTTTAATGTGTAACACTGTGGGCAGTGTTTCGCCCCAGCTTTGCCATAAAATCAATGCAGTAGAACTATCGAGTTTGCTGATAGCCTCCAGATTCCAATGGCTGTTTTTATCCGCCGCATAGCTTTTAATTTGTTGGCGCTGTTTACTGGCGGCGGTGGCGACATGTCGTAAATCCCAGCAACCTGACAGCGTGATGTGGCGTTGTCCTTGTTGCTCAGAAATTTCCAGGGTAGGCGGCAAAGAGGTTATGGACGTATCAGTCATGGCGATAATGTGGGCTTATCAACGTGTGTGTTCAGTTTAGCTGATTCTATCAAGCAATGGTGTTTAGAAGTAGCTTGTATCATCAAGCGACTATTGACATTAGTCGATGTTGCTGTAAATTTGCTTAGGTAATCAATGGTTTTGTGTGTAAAACAGCAATGTCGCAATGATAAGTGCATTGGTTTCCGTGGACAAACCCGAACATCAAAAAATTATAAGGTTAAAAGGATGAGTAAGTATTATATCGGTCTGTCGGTGACGTATCATGATTCGGCGCTGGCTATTATCGATGAACATGGCGAAGTGTTATTTGCCGAAGCCACCGAACGCTATTTACAGAACAAACGGGCGCTAAATTGCGAGCCGGATCAATTATTTCGACTACCGGAATTGTTGACGCAATATTGCCCCAATCCTACCCAGATAGTGATTGCCACTAACTGGCGCAAAAAGCGACCGCTTTATGAATCTTTGGTGTCTAGCCTGGGCTTTTTATCTGCACCAGGCTTATTAAAAAAAGGTATTAAAAAGCTATGTTCGCCGCTGCAAAATTATCAGCTACATCATATGATGGCCTGCCAGCGCAGCAGTATAGAAAGTGCCGGTTTAAATTTAGTGCGTATTCTCCAGGAATATTACCCGTACTGTACGGTGACTTTTGCCGATTACGACCATCATCTCACCCACGCGGCCACCGCTTGTTACAGCAGCCCCTTTGAACAAGCCGCCTGTGCAGTCATCGACTCTTACGGCGAACACGGTGCAATGGGGTTTTACCGCTACAGCAACCGCAAACTGGAACGAATACACGAAACGCGCGGCATTGCCACGGCAAGCTTAGGCTTGTATTACATGAAAATTACCGAGTTGTGCGGTTTCGATTGGTTAAAGGGTGAAGAATGGAAGGTGATGGGCTTAGCGTCTTACGGCCAACTGAATCAGGCGTTTTATGATGCTTTAGCCGCAACCATTCAGATTGACGGTTTTGGTTGCCGCCATGTCTCAGGAAACGCATTCGAGAAGCTGGCAAAATTGGATGATTTTAAGCAGCATCCCGATAACCCGATTGCTTTGGCGGCTGATTTGGCCTTTACCGGACAAGTGTTTTTTAGCGATACCGTGACGCGATTGTTAACGCATTTGCACTCAGTAACGGGCTTGGATAATTTGGCGCTAGCAGGCGGTTGTGCGTTAAATTCTTCTTATAATGGCCAAATAAGCACGCGCACTGCTTTCAAACAGGTGCATATCCCGTCTGCACCAGCCGATGATGGTTGCGCTTTGGGTGCTGCGTGGCTGGCTTTCCATAACCATCATCTACACCCTGATCGCCCAGCAAAACTGTTATCGCCTTATTTGGGTTCGATGATAGAAGATGAGGCGATACAACGGTTTATACAATATAATGGCGCTTTAAACATTCAACATTTGCCAGACAGCATTTGTCAGGCGACTGCGGCTTTATTGGCGCAAGGCAAACTGGTGGCCTGGGTGCAGGGTAGGGCGGAGTTTGGTCCAAGGGCTTTGGGCAATCGTTCCATACTGGCTGATTCACGCCATGCGAGTATGCAAGATCATATTAATCGGAACGTTAAATTCAGGGAGAAATTCAGGCCATTTGCGCCGTCGGTATTACACGAACACGCCGCTGACTATTTTGATAACTACCACGAGTCACCGTACATGGATAAAACTTTACACATTCATGATGACATGCAGACGCGTGTTGCGGCGGTGTGTCATGTGGATGGCACGGGGCGTTTGCAAACGGTCAAGCGCGAATGGAACTCTCGCTTCTATGATTTAATCGAACAGTTTTATCAACTCACCCAAGTGCCCATGTTGCTTAACACCAGTTTTAATGTCATGGGCAAACCGTTGATCCACACCCTGGAAGATGCGCTGGCTGTGTTTTTAACCACCGGTCTGGATGTGTTGGTGATTAATGATTATTTAATTACCAAGCCGCAGTATGAAAGCACCCAGCCATCCGTTTGATCCAGGCTTGCAACCGGTATTTTCGGGGCTAGCTAGCATCTCTCTGGATAAACTGCCGAATAGCCGTGACTTGTTCTTTAGCCTTATCCACAGCAGTGAACATGCGGAAATTTTGCCGCAGGCTTATTGTTATCTCAAACAACATTTACGGGTAGTAGAACAGCTTTATGGTAAACAGTTGTCTAGCGTTTATCAGCCGGATTGCCTAACTCAGTTAACTGTAAAATCTACACAAACAACGCTAAGAGGTTATGAAGACTTAAGTCATTACGCGCCGGTTATTTTGACTGAATTTTATAGTTTACAAGCGGTATCGCAAGCGGCTACCAGTTTATCGCCGCTTGCCGTTGATGTTATGGCGGTGTATTTAAAGCTAACGGGCAGTGAATCTTATGTGCCATTATTTGAAGGGATGTTGCAACTGTCTGGATTAAATCTTCCGGCTTTGCACAGTCGAGCTTATGCTAAACAAACCGCGATTCCTGATTGCCTGTTTGATTTTGGCGCATTGCAACTGGGTTTTGCATCGCATTGCCGTGCCTTTTTTCCGGAAATGTTAGGATTTACCTTGGCGTGCTGTAAAACGTCACTGTTTTCAGATGATCAGGTCAGCGAGCCTATTCGTCAGTTTATAACCGCCAGACAGCGGTTACTGAGTGCTCAAATACCTGCTGTTAGCGCTATTATTGAACACTATATCGGCTTGTTCCCTGAACACACCGCAACGATTTGGTATCGTGTGCAAAGCGGTTTTTATTTGTACCAGCAACAAGCGCAGTGTTGCCAGCCATTAGAACAACAGCTTGATTCATTATCGCCGCAGCAAGCTGTCGTGCAGTTGTTACAGCACATAACACCTAAAGCGGTAGGTCATCACGGCAATATTAAGCTCGCCGATAAAGGTCTGGATGAATGGTTTGCCCAAACGCCTTTCGACGCTGATGCGTTTTTGGCGGCTTTAAGGCAATCACCCTATATTAATACGGCAACTCCAGAGCACAGTATTTTGCTAAAGTTGTTTGACTTTGGCGGCCCCATGTTTGGTGTGTTAAATCAGGCAGAAAAAGCGCTACTAAGATCTTGGCTGCTGGCCGATGAGGTAACGCTATCGCCACCTAGTCACAAAAAAATCCCGTTTGCATTACCGGATTATGTCTGTACTGTAACGCCTGATATTACCGATTACAGCCAACTCAGTCGTAGGCAGCTGTATTATTATTTAATTAACGCCGATGTATTTCCGGGTGTGCTAATCAAAGCCAGACAACATGTTCACAGCGTGTTATGGAAGGCACAATACTTTAATCGATTGCCGTTTAAGCACTATAGCCATCAGGTATTTGCAGATTACATGCAGGGTATTTATCAGGCAGAAGTAGATAGCTATCAACCGCTAAAAGATACGCCAAAGCTGTCAAAACAGGCGTATATCTGGGGGATTGAGCAGTTTGCACCCGCCATACTGACGGATGGCTGCTGGTTGCAACACTGTAAACAACTGAGCTTTTGTGCTAATAGTGCTATCGGTGATATTCTGTTCAAAATTTATGAAGATGAAACCGGTAACGGCATTTTAGAGCAAAATCATCCCTTTATTTATCAGCAGCTGCTGGATAGTGTCGGGATTAAGCTAGCGCCGATACATAATCAAGCATTTAGCGACTATTCAGGCTTTATCGATAGTGCGTTTGATATTCCGGTTTATTTAATGGCCATTTCCAAATTTCCAAGTGCTTTTTTGCCTGAGCTTTTAGGCTTAAACATGGCCATAGAAATCAGTGGTCTGGGCAAGGTTTACTTGCGTTTAGCGCAAGAGCTAAAATTTTATGGTATAAATCCAGCCATTGTTAATGTACATATTTCCATTGATAACGTCGCCACCGGCCATACGGCACTGGCGGTTAAAGCCATTCAACACTACATGGATGATATATTGGCCAGGCAGGGTAAACGGGCTATGCAAAATCACTGGCGACGCATTTATACCGGCTATTGTTCGCTACAGACGGCAAGCACGGTATTTAAATATGCACTGATAGTAAACTATTGGCTAAAACGAAAACAAAAAATTCCAGGTTGACTACGAACAATTTAATTTAATGACAGCAGTTGGCGTGAAAAATAACGGCTAGTTTCCGGTAAAGATTTATAAATGGCGTAACTGTTCCAGTCCCCCCCTTTTTCAAAGGGGGAGGTGAACGCATACTAAATGGCTGCTTGTTGGGGAGGTTAAAATTATTAATTTAAATCACTACAAAATAAAAACAATAGAAACGCCTTTGTTGGCGAGGTTAAGTTATTTACTTTGCTTTATATTACCGGTAACCACACTGTTGTTTCTGATGAATGGCCCGTACACTATCAATGCAACGTTGTTATGGACGTTGCCTTTTATTGGCGTACTTCTGGTTGACTGGCTAAATCTTGAATCCAATGGACAGCAAGATGATGCGTATGAAGGCCTGTTTTATGAGGGCATTTTGTACGCGCTGAGTCTGTTACAACTCGTTAACATAGGCTTGATGTTGCACTATGTCAGCCAATTGCACTGGCAGACGCAGAGCGATATTCTGGTCGGTATCGTTAATTTGATCGCGATCAGGTTTCTGGTAGCGACCAGTTCAGGGACTTCCGGCATTGTTGTGGCGCATGAGTTAATACACCGACCGCAAAGCTATCAGCAGCTTGTGGGGCGGCTATTATTATGCAGCGTGTTTTATGAGCATTTCGTTATAACCCATAAAAGAGGCCATCACCTGAGCCTGGGTATGCCAGAAGATATTGCCACCGCTCGCTTGGGTGAGAATTTTCGGGATTATTGGCAGCGCGTCTATATTGGCTATTTGCGATATGCCTGGGCTTCTGAGCAGACACGCTTAAGTGCAGTTCGAGGTTTGCTGCGATTATTTAAAAATCAGGTTCTGCATGGATTGCTAATCGAGATGCTATTGCTTACTGGCATTATCCTCGTGTTTGGCTGGCTGGCGGCGGCCATGTTTTTGTACCAGGCTTTTGCCGCAGTACGTATTTTGGAAGCTGTCAATTACTTTCAGCATTGGGGCTTGGCGGATGGCCGCTATGGCAATACCTATGGCTGGGTAAGCAATTCCTGGTTGACGCGGCACGTACTGATGGGCTTGTCCCACCACATCGGCCATCATCAAGATGAAAACAAGCGCTTTTACGAAATCAGTTATTCCGATGCGGGGCCAAAAATGCCTTACGGTTATTTTGTCATGAATCTTTGGGTAAAACTGGACAACGCTTCATACCAGAAAATGGCACTGCGTGAATTACAGCGTTACAATGAGCGCATTTAGCGATCGCTTTATTAATTTTTATTGAAAATCCATGTCAACTGCCAATTCAACCACCGCTATTTTTTACGCTTTTTCTGCCAATTTGGCGATTGCCATTGCCAAGACCGGCATAGCTCTGTGGACGGGATCGGGCTCTTTATTGGCGGAAGCCATCCATTCTTACGCCGATTGCGGCAATCAAATATTGCTGTTTATTGGCTTAAAACGCTCAGAAAAACAAGCTACCCGCAAGCATCCGATGGGCTTTGGGCGTGAGTCTTATATTTGGTCAATGATGGTTGCCATCATCCTGTTTTCGGTGGGCGGAGTGTTTTCTGTGCATGAAGGCTGGGGACGTTATAACAATCCTCAATCTATTGACAACGAAGCTATCGCCTTAGTGGTATTAATTATTGCCGTTGCCATGGAAAGTTTTTCTTTAAAAGGTGCGATGGCAGCGATGGAGGTTGAAAAAGGTGGGCGCTCTTTGTGGCAATGGTTTAGAGAAACCCATTCCAGCGAATTGATGGTAGTCGTTGGTGAGGATATTGCGGCGTTAATTGGCTTGGTTATCGCTATGCTTACCTTGGGCTTAACCATGTTTACCGGTAACGTTGCCTACGATGCCATAGGGTCGATATTGATTGGTGTGTTACTGATTATTGTGGCGATTTTAATCGGCATTGAAACTCATTCGTTGTTGATTGGTGAAACTGAAGAAGATATTCGTAGCCGCGTACAGCAATACCTGGAAAGTCAGCCTAGCGTCATAAAAGTACTTAACATTTGGGCAATTAATCACGGTAATGCGGTGATGCTGACTATTAAAGCCGAATTTAAGCCCGAAATGACGGTATTGACTGCGGTAAATGAAATTAATGCCATGGAAAAACAAATCAAAACCACACATAAACGCATTAAATGGATATTTTTTGAGTTGGATAATATGGATTAGCGGGTTGAACCTATTGAGCAGCCGTTTTTTAAATTATTAGATGTAGGCTTTTCGTAACCCAGCATGGTCAAATTACATATAAATGCTGGGTTACCAAATAGCAGGCAACCCAGCCTACATCATTGTCTCGCCTTAAGTCAGTAGCCAAAAAAGACAAGCTGAATTTGGGAACTTGGCATTTAATAAAACAAGAACTGTTGGTTGAAAGTACTTATCGTGTGTTAAAGTTCCGCACATAATGTAACGGTCTAAATGTGGCGATGCTCATGCGTCTTGACAGTTTTAATGACAGGCTCTCAGCCGAAGAATTACTTGATATTAGTCAGGAAATCAGCAAAGATTTTTCACCTGTTTTTGAGACTAAAATTGTCCGGCCAAAACCGGATACTACAAGCAAATTGTCACGAAAAGAATTATTTGAAATCAGCGAAGACATTAGCAGGAAGTTCCAGTTTCCCGCTGTTTCTGTAACGCAAAGTAACACCTTGGTATTACTGCCTGTTGATCCCAGTTCGATGTATGCCTATTGGGATGTTGGCAAAGAGACTGTGGATAATATTATAGAGAAAACACCAAAATCACAGCTGACTTTGAGAGTGTATAACACGCCCCAACAAGATAGGTCAGCTGTTAAAAAATCATGGCAGGATATGCCTATCCAGGATAAGCAAAGGCAACAAAAAATACGCTTGCCGGTATTAATGGATAATACGGCTTATTCTGTCGCTATTGGCGAACACCATTCTGATGGCCGTTTCATTACTTTTGTACATTCCAATCCGATTGATGCTTATCCCGGTAATACGCTGCCATACCAAAGCCTAGCGCATGAATCGGGGTTGCAAACCAAATCAAAAAATACGGATAAAAACGCCTCTGGATTAGGCAGTCACCCATCATAATGATGAAAAAAATAGTGGATTCTGGACATACGTCCTGTGCAAAGCCTTGTCTACCAGGTTTTGTCAGTATTATTTTGCATGCTCATCTGCCTTATGTCAGACATCCGGAGCACGATAGTTTTTTTGAAGAAAACTGGCTGTTTGAAGCCATTACCGAATGCTATTTACCGTTAATTGGCGTGCTTGATCGGCTACAAAAAGATAATGTTGATTTTTCACTGACGCTTTCTCTATCGCCGCCGCTCATTTGTATGTTACGTGATGAGTTGCTGCAAACCCGTTATCTAAATTATCTGCACCAACGCCTGGAACTGGCCGAGCTGGAAATTACCAGAACCCGACACCAGCGTGGCTATCAAAAATTAGCGCGTCTTTATCGGCGGTTTTTCCGATACTGTCTGGACACCTATCAAAACCAGTATGCCGGTGATTTATTGGCGGCGTTCAAAAAACATCAGGCAAGCGGTCATCTGGAACTGATAACAACAGCGGCAACCCATGGTTTTTTGCCGTTACTGAATGTTAATAAAACGGCGGTGCGTAACCAGATCAAGGTCGGCATTGATACGTTTAAAGCCACTATGGGTTTTGCCCCTGCCGGTTTCTGGTTACCTGAATGCGCTTATTATCCGGGCTTGGAAACCGTGCTTGCTGAATTTGGCATCAAGTATTTTTTTGTTGATACCCACGGCATTATGGATGCCGATCAAACGCCAAAAAATGGTGTTTATGCGCCTGTTGATTGCGGCAATGGTGTCGTTGCTTTTGGGCGAGACCCGCAGTCATCACAGCAAGTTTGGAGCGCCCAGGAAGGTTATCCGGGTGATGTTAATTACCGCGAGTATTATTCGGATATCGGTTTTGAACTCGATTTGGATGTTGTCGCCCCCTATATTCTCGATGAAAAAACTCGTATCAATACCGGTATTAAATATCATCGTATAACCGGTAAGGATCAAACCAAGGCGGTTTATGACCCCCGCAAGGCGTTGGC
The DNA here is from genome assembly GCF_900163745.1 of Crenothrix polyspora. Taxonomy (GTDB): domain Bacteria; phylum Pseudomonadota; class Gammaproteobacteria; order Methylococcales; family Methylomonadaceae; genus Crenothrix; species Crenothrix polyspora_B. The sequence goes on along the minus strand of NZ_FUKJ01000077.1, from coordinate 17,397 downwards.
TAAAGCGCATCAACATGCGCAAGATTTTATCGACAAACGGCAGCGGCAAATTAACGCGCTAAGCGCCACTATGGATCGGATGCCTATCGTCATAGCGCCTTATGATGCCGAATTGTTTGGCCATTGGTGGTGGGAAGGCCCGTGCTGGCTGGAAAATGTGTTACGAATGGCGGGCCAAGTTGATAATAACATTCAGTTGATTACCTGTAGCGATTATCTAAACCAAGTCACCTCGCATCAGGTGGCACAGCCATCAGCATCAACCTGGGGCGATCAGGGTTATTATAGTTACTGGATCAATGAGTCTAACGACTGGATCTATCCTTTGCTGCATAAAGCCCAGGCTGAAATGGAAAAATTAGTGTGCGATCTTGCAGGGCTGGTGGTGACACCTTTGCAAGAAAGGGCGCTGAATCAGGCGGCTCGATCCATTTTATTGGCACAAGCCTCAGATTGGCCTTTTATCATGAAGTCGGGCACCACTGTTGATTATGCTAAAAAGCGCATCATGGATCATCTGGCGCGGTTTAATTATTTACATGATGGGTTACGCAAGAACAGACTTAACGAACGTTATGTCAGTGCCTTGGAAATCATGGATAATATCTTTCCTGAGATTGATTTTCGGGATTACTGTGCTTCTGGTAGCCGTGTGCAAGCGACATCTGGTCAGTATTAGAAAAAATTTGTAACTACCCAGCCGTCTAAAAGATAGGAAAAAACGTTTTTATTTGTCCACGGAAAGCACAAAAAAACACGGAAAAGTGTGGCTGTTTTGTCGCAAAAAGAAATATTACCGAAAACTTTTTGTGTCTTTTGTGCCGCTTAAAAGCGCCTACTTTTGGTTTCCGTGGACTTTTTTAACATCTACTGAGTGGTTACAAAAATTTCCCTCAAGTCCCCTTTTTTTAAATTTTTTTCTGGCGGTGAGTTTATGTCAGGAACAAGAGTGCCAAGCATGGAAAAAATTCAGCTGCTATACGTTAAAAATATTATCAGCAAGAAAAAAAAGCTTGCCCAGCAAACATTGACCTTTTTTATGCGGGTAGAGCATGTCAGCTATGACAAGCAGGTTGACGTTGTTTGGCGCAGTGAAGGCGGTACATGGCAGACACTGCCAGCAACGTATCACAGTAAGCTTGATGAGAATAAAGAATATTGGTGCGCGGAAGCCATATTTCATCTGACAACGGAGCAGCCTTTACCGGGTAATATCGAATTTGGTTTACGCTATCAAGCCTTGGACAAGGATTATTGGGATAATCGTGATGGCTTAAATTATGTTAGCCCAGCAGGTTCCGGCGTTAAATTAGCAGACGATTTTCAGGTGTTGAATATTGCCGTTAATGACAGATTAGCCGATGGCCAGAAATTTTTTTCTGTTGTAGTGGCGGTCAATAATCAATCTGTTCAGGCGCAAAAAGTGACCATACACTGGACAACAAATAACTGGCAAACTGTTTATGAAACGCCGTGCCAACTTAAAAAAACTTACTGGCATGACAAAGCACGAAGTTTTGTCAAAAATCAAAATCGGCAGGGTGTGCAGATTTGGCAGAGTTTGCTTAACGTTAACCAGGCTTTTCGAATACAGTACTGTATTGCCTGTGAATGCGAAGGCCAGGTTCTATGGGATAACCAGTACGGCAAGAATTACTCGGCCAGCCATAAACCCTTAGCAGTCATGATCCTTAATTTGCACTGTTATCAGGAAGACAATCAGGATGACAAATTTTCCCAAATCGCCAAGGCCATTGATGATCTGGCCGTGGATGTGGTGTGTTTTCAGGAAGCGGCGGAACTTTGGAATGACGGTGCGGGCGATTGGAATACAAATGCGGCAAAAATTATTAATGACCGCCTTGATAAGCCTTATTATATTTATGCCAACTGGTCGCATTTAGGCTTCGACAAATACCGTGAAGGTGTTGCCATTTTAAGCCGTTATCCGCTGCCTGAAACAGAGGCCCGCTATGTCTCCGAAACCAATGATGTCTACAGTATCCATTCCAGAAAAGTGGTGATGGCTCAGGTACAAGTGCCTTACATGGGATTGGTCAATATTTTTTCAGCCCATTTAAGCTGGTGGGAAGATGGTTTTGCCCATCAATTTGAAAACTTGCATGGCTGGGCTGCTGAAAAACACGATAATCATGTCGTCGGTACTTTGTTGTGTGGCGATTTTAATATCAGCCCAGGATCACAAGGCTACCAGTTGGTAATGGATTCCAATGACTACGGCGATCAATTTTTAATCGCTAATTCACCGGATGTCACCCAGAAAATTTTTCAGGTTAACGACCCGTATTGGCAACATCAACCGGTTGATGATTATCGTATTGATTATATTTTTATGCATAAAACCAGTGTATTAAAAGTCTGTTCGGGTAGGGTTTTATTTACCGACACTGATTATGGCAAAGTTTCCGATCATTGTGGCTATGTGATGACATTTGAGCCAAAATGAAAAAGATCGTGTATTTGTAGCTATTCAGGGATTCATGTATTGTCCACGAAAGGCACGGAAAAGTTTGTTAGTGATAAGCGATCAGACTGTTGATTTCGGATAGCAATCGGAATTGTTGAGTGGAACTAAATGCACACATTTTTTGTAACTACTCAGGCCTCCAAAAGATAAGGTACAGTATTTTTATCTATCCACGGAAAGCACAAAAAACACGGAAAAGTGTGTGGATATTTTGTCGTAAAAAGAATTATTACCGAAAACTTTTTGTGTCTTTTGTGCTTTCCGTGGACTTTTTTAACATCTACTGAGTAATTACCATTTTTTGTGCTTTTTGTGTTTTCCGTGGACAATATTTGTCATTATACTGAGTTGTTGCGTAACTTTTTTGATTTAACTGACAGGGCAATCTATGCGCTATGCTGAACAATTTGCCACCCCTAAACAGGGTTCGTTAGGTGGCTTTTTCCAAAGAGTGAATGATTTTAACGATAAGTTCCACATTCGCTGGGCTAAGATCGACTTTGATGTGCATCACGGCATCCAGGCCAACTTAAAAGTAGTGGTGAAGGTTTACCGCGAACACGGTAGTTGCGAAACCTATATTGTCGATACCGATGCCTACGATGTGCAATGGGATAGGCACAAACGCAACACCCGGGATTTTTATATCCATCCATACTCCAGCCATTTTGGCCGCATTAACTGCGTCAAGTTTTCCTATATTGTGCATCTGGATGAACATTCCATCCCATCGCAACAAGACTATATTTTTATGGAAGCTGAGCAGGTACACCATGATGCGCCTCAATACCGGAACCTAACGTCCGAGTGGTCAACGGATAATCATTACCGAAGCTATGAACGCAATGCCGGTGAATTGCAAGGCCATGTTGATGGCTATAACCATCATTTTGAGTGGCTCAATCTGATCCCTAAATTTACCAAAGGCCAGCAAAATCACCCGTTCCATCCCAAGCGTTTTATCCATGACCATATCGATAAAGTCATCCGCTCCAAGCATGAAAACCCAGAGCGCTTTTGCACGATTAAAGTCAGTGTAGATTGTATTGATGACGCTGATTTTATTAACCATTTGATCCATGCCAGGGAGCAGGGCGTTTGGGTGCAGTGCATTGTCGACTGGCGCAAGATGACACTTACCAACAGCGACAACTATGCCCGCTTGAAACGCTCCAAAGTTGAGTTGCTGGGCGTTTTCTGTAGCCCCAAGCATCACTTGATTGAAGTTGAACCGGATATGCACACCAAGTTTGTTATTTTTAACGACGAGGATTGCATCCTGGGCTCATTCAACATTACCTTTGATCGATGGTGGGCCAATTGGGAATCGGGCATGAGCTTTCATTCTAAAGGCGTATGTGCGTTGCTCGACAATATTTTTCAAAGCCAGCGTGGCGGGGTGATTCAAAAATATGGCATTGATCCGTTAAGCCATTTTAATCTGCTGTATACCTTTGGCAGACACACCATGCTTAACGGTAAAGTGTACCAGCCACACCAGGCTATTCTGGCAGAAATACACCGCGCCAGACGCTCGATCAAGGCCTCGTTATTTTTAATCGGTGATCTGTTGGGCGATCATCATGACAGCGTGGTCAATGCCTTGATACAGGCGCGAGATCGCGGTGTCAATGTACACCTTTTGTTTAATGGCCATTTGGCCAGGCAGGGCAGGATAGGGGTAGAAAGACCTATGGCCGAAGAGCTCAATCGCCCGTTGTTGCCGGCCATACAACGGCTAAAGTCGGCAGGTATCCCAGTTGGTCTGGTTTATGGGCAGGATGATCATCCGGTGCCTTATTCGCCCATCCATTCAAAATATTGTGTGATTGATGAATCGATAGTTATCGATGGCAGCTTTAACTGGTACAACACCTCAGTGTTTTCTCATGACCTTATTGTAATCGCGCACAATCACGAGGTGGCTCAGCCCTATCTTTACGAATTTGAACAAATACAACGTTTGTTCAGGGTGTATTACTGAGGGTGTGATTAAAAGTGCGGGGAATTGACGATAAAATAACTTATCGTTCTCACGTTGGAGTGCAAACCTAGGTTTGCACTCCAAATCAGTGCATTATTGAATGATAGATTATGTCCGCTTGAAAATAATGCCGGCCAATGGCGGTAGCGTCAGGTTAATGGAATGTGGATGATTCATCCAGGGTGTCGGTTCTGATACGACCGTGCCGTTACCGGTGTTGCTGCCAAAGTAATATTCGGAATCAGAGTTGAAAATTTCCTGATACACACCCGCTTCCGCCACGCCTATTCTGTAGTTGTGTCTGGGCACAGGGGTAAAATTCAGTATGACAATCAGATCTTCCACGTCACATTTGCGCTGATAACTGATGATGGATTGCTGCACGTCATGGCAATCTATCCATTCAAAACCTTGCGGCTCAAAGTCGTGTGCAAAAAGCGCCGGATGGCTTTTATAGACCTGATTCAAATCTTTTACCAGGGTTTGTACGCCACGGTGATGCGAATAATCCAGTACGTACCAGTCCAGTGTTCTGCTGGCGCTCCATTCAGTGCCCTGACCAAATTCACAGCCCATAAACAGCAGTTTTTTGCCTGGATAGGTATACATAAACGTATACAGCAAACGCAGATTGGCAAAACGTTGCCACATATCGCCCGGCATTTTGCTGACCAGGGAACCTTTGCCATGCACCACTTCGTCATGTGAGAAGGGCAGGGTAAAGTTCTCGCTGAACGCATACAGCATGCCAAACGTGAGCTGGTCGTGATGGTAGGGACGATGGATGGGCTCCTGGCTCATATAGGATAGGACATCGTGCATCCAGCCCATGTTCCATTTCATGGAGAAGCCCAGTCCGCCTGTCCAGGTGGGTTTGGTAACTTGTGGCCAGGACGTTGATTCTTCGGCCATTATCACAGTACCTGGGTGTTGGGCGTGAGTCGCTGTATTCAGTTCTCTTAGAAAATCGATAGCTTCCAGATTTTCATTGCCGCCGTAGATATTAGGAATCCAGTCGTTGGCTTCACGCGAGTAATCCAGATACAGCATAGACGCTACCGCATCGACTCTTAAACCATCAATATGGAATTCTTCCAGCCAGAACATGGCGCTGGCCAGCAGGAAGTTTTTAACCTCATTGCGCCCATAATTATAAATTAAGGTGCCCCAATCACGGTGTTCGCCTTTGCGCGGATCGGCGTGTTCATAAAGGGCGCTGCCATCGAACTGAGCCAGGGCAAAAGCATCTTTGGGAAAATGCGCAGGTACCCAATCTAAAATGATGCCGATATTATTTTGATGACAGGTATCGACAAAAAAGCGGAAGTCATCGGGTGTACCGTGACGGCTGGTCGGTGCAAAATAACCGGTGGTTTGGTAGCCCCACGAGCCATCAAAAGGGTGTTCAGTGACCGGCAACAGCTCAATATGGGTAAAACCCATGTGTTTGACATACTCGACCAGTTCAATGGCTAACTCGCGGTAGGTTAAAAAATTACCGCAATGATCGCGTCGCCATGAGCCTAAATGCACTTCATAAATGGACATCGGGGTGTGCAACCAGTCATTGCTGATACGCTGCTCAAGCCATTGTTGATCTTGCCAGTGGTAATTTTTTTCTTTGATAACAATGGAAGAGGTATTCGGGCGAAATTCAAATTGCTGTCCGTAAGGATCGGATTTCAGTAAAATTTGATTGCTGTAGCGGTTTAGGATTTCAAATTTATACAAACAGCCGATTGTCAGCCCCGGAATAAACAGCTCCCAGATACCGCTGCCACCCAGGCTACGCATGGGATGACAACGTCCATCCCAGTGATTAAAGTCACCAACGACACTGATTCGGCCAGCATTGGGTGCCCATACCGCAAATAACACTCCATCGATACCGTCTATACTGTGTAAATGCCCCCCCAGTTTTTGATAAATATGCCAATGTTTACCCTCACCAAACAGGTGTTGATCAAATTCCGGCATTTGTGCGCCAAAATCATAGGGATCATAGGTTTCATGTGGGTGGCCGTTTTTATCTGTCCAGATAAGTTGGTAATGTTCTGGTAACGTGTCGCTATCTGCTGTGCCAACAAAAAAATCAGTGCCGGCAATACGGTTTAAAACGACAGCATTGCCGCTCAGGCGCACCGTTTCGGCATACGGCAGGTAAACGCTGATTTTTAGTTGGCCATCTATCAAATGACGGCCTAATACTGAAAAGGGATCATGGTGTCTAGCTTCCATGATTTTTACAAAATCAGCACTAAGCGAGGGTTTTATAGGACTTTGCAAATTGACTTCCTGTTGTGGGGAGGCGGTAACAGCATTTTTTGGGCTGTTTTTTGCGGCCGCTTTTTGGGGTGTTTTTGGAAGGTTTTCTGTAGAAGCTATTGAAGTAGAATCAGCAACGCCGGTGGCTAAAGGCAGGGTACTGCCTTTAGCGGATTTTTTGGTTTTGATTTTTACTTCCGGGGTTGATACATTAACAGTTTTGGCTGCTGTCGAATTATTTGTCTTTTTTGTATGCTTTTCCACTTGTAAGTGTCCCACCGTAGTATAGAATAATCGTTGAACAGATATTACCAAACACCACACTAGAAGTGAATCTATTCCATCAGGAGATTGAACATGTCAACCTTAAACCATCCCAATATCCATCAACTCACTCGAAATACTATCGCGTTAATATTGGCAGGGGGACGGGGTTCGCGGTTAATGGAGATGACGGATTGGCGTGCCAAACCCGCCGTACCCTTTGGTGGCAAGTTTCGCATTATTGATTTTCCTTTATCCAACTGTGTCAATTCCGGCATACGCAAAATAGGCGTGCTAACCCAATACAAGGCGCACTCGTTAATCCTGCATATTCAGCAAGGCTGGGGGTTTTTACGTGGCGAATTTGGCGAATATGTTGAGTTGTTCCCAGCCCAGCAACGGCATGATGAAGACTCCTGGTACAAAGGCACCGCCGATGCCGTGTTTCAGAACATTGATATTTTGCGCACACGCGGCCCTGAACATATTTTAATTCTTGCCGGGGACCACATTTATAAAATGGACTATGGTGCGATGCTGGCCGATCACGTTGAAAAAAAGGCTGATTTAACCATTGGTTGCATTGAAGTGTCCCTGGAGGAGGCGACGGCTTTTGGGGTTATGGATGTTGATGACAACCGTCGGGTTAAGGCATTTGTAGAAAAGCCTGAAAATCCCCCTGTTATGCCAGGACGCACGGATACCGCGCTCGCGTCTATGGGTATCTATATTTTTAATGCCGGTTTCCTTTATGAGCAGCTCATTAAAGATGCCGACACCAAACGTTCAACGCATGACTTTGGCAAGGATATTATCCCTTCGGTCATTGAGAAATATATGGTCAACGCTTATCCCTTCCTGGATTTACAAAGTGGGGCACAAAGTTACTGGCGCGATGTAGGTACAATAGATGCCTATTGGTCTGCCAACATGGAGCTGATTGGTGTTGATCCCAACATGAATTTATACGATAAAAATTGGCCTATCTGGACTTATCAGGAGCAAAATCCACCGGCTAAATTTGTGTTTGATGATGATGACAGGCGCGGTGAAGCCGTGGATTCCATGGTATCGGGGGGCTGTGTTGTGTCGGGGGCTAAAGTGCGTCATTCCTTACTGTTTTCCAACGTGCGGGTTAATTCCTATACTACCCTGCAAGATTCTATTGTGTTGCCACAGGTTAATATTGGTCGCCATTGCCGTATTACCAAGGCGATTATCGAGAAAGGTTGTGAAGTGCCGGAAGGGACTATTATTGGTGAAAACAGGGCCGATGATGAGAAAAGATTCCGTGTCAGCCCAGGCGGCGTGGTTTTAGTTACGCCGGATATGTTGGGGCAAAAATTGCGGTATGTGAGATAAGTCTTGCATTTGCAAAATATGGCGTTGGATATTTAAAATAAGGGAATTGTGAATATGAATGGTATTTTAAATACACGTCGTGCAGGCGTGTTACTGCATATAACGTCATTGCCCGGTGCATCTAATCAAGGTGATTTAGGGCCGGAAGCTTATAATTTCGTCAATTTTTTGCATGATACCGGTGTTTCGGTGTGGCAAACATTGCCTTTGGGGGTTACTCATTTTGACGGCTCACCTTATCAATGTTTGTCGGCCCATGCGGGTAACCCTTCATTAATTAATTTGGATTGGCTGGTAAAACAAGGCTGGTTACCTGAACGGGAAGGGACTGATAACAACGGATACACGGCTATTTCAGGGGAAGACAGAAACAGCCTGCTAACAGATGCGTACGACCAGTTTTTAGAATCTGCTTCTGTGCAAAATAAAACAACCTTTGCGCTTTTTTGTAAGGATAAGGCGTTTTGGCTGGATGATTTCGCCTTGTTCACCGTGCTAAGGCGTGAATTTAATCAGCAATGCTGGAATCAATGGCCTGCTCCTTTAAAAGAAAGACAAGCCAAAGCACTGGTTACAGCCCGCCAGCAATTTAAAATGCAGATCGAAGCCATTAAGTTTCAGCAGTATGTGTTCTTTACACAATGGCTGGAATTAAAAGCTTATGCCGACCAAAAAGGCGTGCATTTGTTTGGCGATATTCCTATTTTTGTGTCTTATGACAGCGCCGATGTGTGGGCGAATCGCAAAGTATTCAAGCTGGATGATACCGGTGAGATGCTGGTGGTAGCCGGTGTGCCACCGGATTATTTTTCTGAAACCGGCCAGCGCTGGGGGAATCCGCATTACAACTGGGATTATTTACTGGACAGCGGCTTTGCCTGGTGGCTGGATAGAATGCAAACCCAGCTTGAACAGTTTGATGTGTTACGTATCGACCATTTTCGTGGCCTGGAAGCGGCCTGGGAAATACCGGCACACGAGCCTACGGCCATTCATGGCACATGGGTGCAAGCGCCAGGAAAACAGCTACTGGAAGCGATTATCGCCAAGTTTGGCCAGGTTGCCTTGGTGGCGGAAGATTTGGGCATTATTACCCCAGAAGTGGAAGCGTTACGGGATGAATTCCACTTGCCCGGCATGAAAATATTGCAGTTTGCTTTTGGTGGTGGCTCTGATAATCCGTATTTACCGCACCGCCATGAAAAAAACAGCGTGGTCTATACCGGTACGCATGACAACGATACAACGGTAGGTTGGGTTGACAAGCTAAGCGATGATGAACGTAGATACATTTATGATTATCTGGACAATCCGCAAACGTCACTGCATTGTGCGCTAATACACGCGGCTTTGGGTTCGGTTGCCAATCTGGCTATTATTCCCATGCAGGACATTTTGGAGCTGGGAACTGAACATCGCATGAACACACCGGGCACCACCGAGGGCAATTGGCACTGGCGTTTCCAGTGGGAGCAGTTAACGCCTGACCGGGTAGCCAGATTGGCGCATTTGATAGATTTGTTTAATCGCAGGGCGTAGTTGAGATAGTTACTTAATGATGGACAGGAACAAGCTATTGACTTCGCATAATGTATATTATGTTAAATTAAGGGCGCTTTGGCCAAACTCCCAAAATACACCACTTAATGCAAATTCCTGCCTAAAACTTCACACTGCATAGCCATCATAATCAATTCAGCAATGTTTTCGGCCTGCATTTTTTCCATGATGTGCGCACGGTGTATGTCTATGGTGCGCTTGCTAATATCTAGCGCCTTGGCAGCTTCCTTGTTGGAATAGCTGCTAACAATCAGACACAACACTTCTTTTTCGCGTTCAGTCAGATAATTGAGGCGTTCTTGCAACTTGCGTTTTTCAATCTGTTTGCGTCTGTACTCAATATCTTTTTTGACGGCTTCTGCGATACGGGCTAGCAACACGTTACTATCAAACGGTTTTTCCAGAAAATCTACCGCACCAGCCCTAAAAGCCTTCGCTGAATCCGGAATATCGGCATTGCCGCTAATGAATATAATCGGAACGGAAATACTCCTTCTTATCAGTTCTTCCTGAAGCTCAAGGCCGTCCATTATTGGCATTCTGACATCCAGCAATAAACAGCCTGGCAATGCTGGATTGTAGTTCGCTAAAAAAGCATCCGCAGAATCAAAGCTTCTAATGGATTGTCCTGTGGACTCAATCAACAGCGTCAGTGAATCGCGTACTGCAAATTCATCATCGACTAAATAGATTAAAGCACTCGGCTCATGATTTTTGATCATTGATGTGTTTCCATACTGGTAATGTAAAATAAAAAGTGGTGCCTTTATTCTGCTTGGAATTAAAATGCAGCACACCTTCATGCGCTTCTACCAATGAGCGACTAATCGATAGTCCCATGCCCATACCTGTTGATTTTGTTGTATAAAATGGCGTTAATATTTTTTCGCGCTGCACGTCATTTAGCCCGGAGCCATTGTCTTTCACCTTGATTTCTATATGGTTTTGCTCGTTAAGATGCGTCTGTATAGACAGAAGCCGTGGTTCTTTTTGCGGCAAGTCACGCAAGGCATCAATGCTGTTTCTAATCAGATTGAGTATGACTTGTTCAATCTGTACGTTATCAATATAGACAAGAGGCAGGTTTTTTTCCAGCTCAAAACTCAATTTGATGCTATTTTGTTTAAGGTCAGCGTCCAGTAAGCTGATGGCTTCGTAGATTAACGCGTTGATATTAGCGGTAGCGCGGTGTATTTTGCGAGGTTTTACGAACTCGCGCATACTGTGTATTATCTGGCCGGCTTTTAACGCCTGCTGGTGGGTTTTATGCAGAATTTCACCCAGCTTAACTAAATCAGGTTCGGGCGCAGCCATATACCGCAAACACACCTGGGTATAGTTAACGACAGCTGTCAGCGGCTGATTGACTTCGTGTGCAATCCCTGATGCCATTTCCCCCATTACGCCCAGACGGGTGACATGGGCAAGCTTGTCCAAATGCTCCTTGTTTTGCTGCTCTTGCAGTTTGCGCAAGCTGACATCACGGACAATGCCGGTAAAATAACTTACGCCATCAATGGAATATTGCACAATGGACAAATCCAGCAGCAAAATCGAACCATTTTTATGCCTGCCCTCCACTTCCTGAATTTTGCCAATAAACGCCGCTATAAACGTGTGTAACTTGCTTTTTAAATAGTGGCGCTGTCTTTTGCGCTTTAATAACGGCAACAGCTTATCGATGCTGTCTTTAATCAACTCCGTTTCGCTATAACCGAATATGGTTTCTACCGCACTATTGACGGAAATGATGATGCCCGTACTGTCGATGGTGATAATGCCTTCCACGGACGCATTAAAAATAGAATTAAGCTTGGCTTCACGTTCCAGTAATTGGTTGCGGACTTTTTCTGACAGCGTTTCGTTATGATAAATAACCGCATCTTCAGCCTGCCTACGCTCGGTAATGTCGCTGATGGTTAACAATACGGTATCTGAAAAACCGATGGTGGCACGGCATTCAAGGTGTGTTATTGGGCTGTATCCCTTTTTTAACCGGATTTCCAAAGCACGACTGGCTTGTTGCCTGGTAAAATTCCGGATGAAAAAACGATAGCTACTGTGATCAATTGGATTAATAAAATCATCCAGTTTTCGATTGACTAACTGCTGCGTAGCTTGCGCCAGTAAACGGCTGGCTTCGGCATTGACCTGCTGGATAACTCCCGTCTTATCCAGCACCAGATAGCCTATAGGTGCCAGGTTAAAAATATCTTCAAAACTGTTACACGTTAGGTCGTGCTGGTCTGTTTTTGCGCTCGTAGATAATGCTTGTGTGGGTTGCATTTCTGGGTGTCTTATTATAATTAATGAATTAAAACATCTCGTTTGCGTTAATGACCAATTCGACCTAATTATAGTCTTAGTTACAGAAGGTATCCTCTAAAACGGAATGTCATCGTCATAAGGTGCGTCAAAATTATCGTGGCTTTGCGCTTGTGCTGGAGCGCGTGCCGGTGTTGGTGCGGCTTGAGTCGGATAAGAAGATGGCTGCCCTTGGGTCGCTTCATTTCTTTTGCCAATTAAATCGATTATATTGGCATTAAGATCCAAGTTGGTTCTGGTGGTGCCATCGTTAGCCTTGTATTCTCTTTGTGTTAGCTCACCTGATACAAATACCTGTTGGCCTTTTTTTAGATAAGTCGCTAGTTGGCCTTCGGCACGCTTACCAAACAAGGCGACACTAATCCACAGGGTTTGTTGCTTATCGCCAAAGCCTATGTTGTTGGCCACATTCACACTCAGTACGGCCATGCCTGCTGGCGTATATCTCACTTCGGCATCTTTGCCCACTGTACCGGTAAAGCTAAAAACATTACTCATTATTTATCTCGCTGATTTATAGTGATTTTGATAGCGTAATTCAATTCATCACGCTGGGCAGAGACGCAAGATTTTGCATCTCTACGTTTAAAGTATAGCTATACCACGCGCAAGTTTAGGTAAATTACCTTCTAGCCCCATGGCATTACGCATGATTTTATTTTTAGCCGGTAAAACGCGCTCTGCCAAACCTAAACCTAAATTACGCAATATTTTTACCGGCAGGATGTCGTTACTGAAAACCTGATAAAAAACATCCATTACCGTCATCATTTTCAGATTTTCATAGCGCCTTAGTTTTTCATAGCGTTTTAATACCGCCACATTGCCTAATGGCTCACTTTTCTTATGCGCATCGATCAATACTTCTGCCAATGCCGCTGCATCCAACAAACCAATATTAACGCCCTGCCCCGCCAACGGATTAATGGTATGCGCGGCATCCCCTACAAGGGCAACACCGGGTTTAATATAATCTTGCGCGTGTTGTCGTCTTAATGGAAAGCTAGTCATGTTAATAACGCGCTTGATTTGCCCCAAACATTCAGGAAACTGCGCGTACAACTCCTGTTTTAAATCATCATAAGATAATGATTTTAAGCGATTAACTTCGTCAGGTGAGTTATACCACACCAGCGAGGCGTAATTTCCTGTCAATGGTAAAAAAGCTTGTGGCCCACTGGGTACAAAGCGTTGCCAGGTAATATCTTGCTGGCCGTAATCGGTTTCAATATAAATCACTAAGGCGTGTTGTTTGTAATCCCAACTGGTAACACCTAAACCGACTGCTTGTCGCACCTTGGATTGCCCGCCGTCAGCAGCCACCAACACCTTGGCCGATAACGTGCGGCCATTGTTTAATTCTACGCTTGAGTCTTCACCGATGCTGTAGTGAATTTTGGTGATCTGCGCGGGACACATAACCTCTACATTGGCAAAATCCTGCAATCGCTCCAATAAGGCCAATTGCGTCACTCTGTTTTCTACAATATAGCCTAATTCCTGATATTTAATATTATCACTGCAAAACTCAGTGTCGCCAGCAGTTTCCCAGACCCGCATGCGCCGGAACGGACAAAAACGCCGTTCGGTAATGCCCTGCCAGGCACCGACGGTTTCGATAATATTTTTTGACGCGATGCTCAGCGCGGAAACCCTTAAATCATGGGGTTGGTCTGCGGCAAAGGCTTCAGGCGGCATATTTTCTACTAAAGCCACTTTCAATACGCTTCCACCCAGACCCGCTGCAACCGCCGCGCCTACCATGCCGCCGCCGACAATGACTACATCAAATTCTTCTTTCATAAGGTATTCAATCGATAATAATAAGGCTAAAGATACCATAAATCCCTTTGTCTATATCAGTGAATTCATGACATAGTTATCAGATATTGCTTCCAAATAGAATACGGATGACAAATATTTGACAAATAAGCACTAAATAAAAAATCCGTTTAAATCTGTCTGGTTCGTGTCATCCGTGTTCTATGATTTTTTACAAAATAAAAACACTGCGTGACAAAAATGCTGGCTCTCCTTATAATTTAGCGGTTTTGCTGCAAACTAGACCTTGATAGAAAATATCAATGCAGACGCAGTGTGAGGGTCTATTAATCGGAAATTAATATTCCTTTTGTAACATACTTTTAGAGGTGACAATGAGTCAAAGTAATTTACCATCCAGACAAGGTTTATATGATCCACGCAACGAACACGATGCGTGTGGTGTCGGCTTCGTTGTTCATATAAAAGGCAACAAAAGCCATACAATTGTACGTCAGGGATTGGATTTACTTACGAACTTGACCCATCGTGGTGCCGTAGGTGCAGACCCTTGTGCGGGCGACGGTGCCGGAATTTTATTGCAAATCCCTGACAGTTTTTTAAGGGGCGAATGCGCCAGGCTTGGCATCACTTTGCCAGCCAGCGGCGATTATGCTGTCGGCATGGTGTTTTTGCCCAGTAACGCCGATGACCGCGCCCGTTGTGAAGCTATTTTTAATGATTTTGTAGTGCAAGAAGGTGCTAGCCTGCTCGGTTGGCGTGATGTACCTGTTAACAACACAGAGCTGGGCTATTCGGTAAAGCCGGTTGAACCGTTTGTTCGACAAATATTTATCCAGCGCGGTGCAAGCTATGCAGATCAGAATGTGTTTGAGCGTAAATTGTTTGTTATTCGTAAACAAGTTGAAAACGCTATTCGCGACCTTAACCTTGAACAAGGCAATTTTTTCTATGTGCCGTCATTGTCTTCGCGCACTATCGTTTACAAAGGCATGTTGCTGGCCAATCAGGTGGGATCATTCTACCCAGAACTGAATGATGAGCGCATGACCAGTGCCTTGGCCTTGGTACATCAACGATTCTCTACTAACACCTTCCCCACCTGGGATTTAGCGCACCCGTTCCGCATGATCGCCCATAACGGTGAAATCAACACCTTGCGCGGTAACGTCAACTGGATGGCGGCACGTCGGCATTCCATATCGTCACTGGTGCTGGGTGGTGACATCCACAAGCTGTGGCCATTGATTGCCGAAGGCCAATCCGATTCTGCCAGTTTTGATAATGCACTGGAACTATTGGTTGCCGGTGGTTATTCGCTGGCGCATGCCATGATGTTGCTTATCCCCGAAGCGTGGGCTGGTAACGATTTGATGGACAAAAAACAGCAAGCGTTTTATGAATACAACGCGGCGTTGATGGAACCGTGGGATGGCCCTGCGGCTGTCGCCTTTACCGATGGCTGTCAAATTGGTGCAACACTGGATCGTAATGGTTTACGTCCTGCCCGTTACTTAGTGACTGATGATGACATGGTCATCATGGCCTCGGAAATGGGTGTGCTGGATATTCCACAACACAAGATCATCAAAAAATGGCGTTTACAACCGGGCAAAATGCTGTTGATTGATACCGTGCAAGGCCGCATTATTGATGATGCTGAGCTGAAATCTGAGCTGGCCAATCATCACCCATACACCGACTGGCTGGATAAAACCCAGATATTACTGGCTAAATTGCCTGCCGAAGTATCGGCAATGACACCTGATGCACACACTTTATTGGATAGGCAACAAGCGTTTGGGTACACCCAGGAAGACATCCAGTTTTTGCTGAAACCAATGGCACAAACCGGCCAGGAAGCCATCAGTTCAATGGGTATCGATACCGCATTGGCGGTACTGTCCGATCGTCCGCGCATGTTATACGATTATTTTAAACAAGGTTTCGCACAGGTTACCAATCCCGCTATCGATCCGATTCGTGAAGAACTGGTGATGTCTTTGGTGTCCTTCATTGGTCCACGGCCTAATTTATTGGGCTTGGATGAAGGCGGCACGCACATGCGCCTGGAAGTCGAGCATCCGATTTTAACCAACCAGGACTTGGAAAAAATCCGCCGTATCGAAACCCGTACTGCCGGTGTCTTTAAAACCAAAACCTTGACGCTGTGCTACCCGACCGATTTGGGCGCGAGCGGCATGGAAGGTGCAATCGACAAACTGTGCATGGCGGCAAAACAGGCGGTTGAAGATGGCAATAACATTCTGGCACTGTCTGACCGTGATATGGATGCGACGCATTTCGCGATCCCTGCCCTGCTCGCTACGTCTGCGGTACATCACTTTTTGACCCGTGAAGGCTTGCGTACCAAGGTAGGTTTGGTTATTGAAACCGGTGAAGCCCGCGAAGTGCAGCATTTCGCTTTGCTGGCCGCTTATGGAGCGGAAGCCATCAACCCTTATCTGGCCTTTGATACGCTGTCCAATCTGTGTTCAACCATGTTGCCTGATCTAAGCGAATACGAAGCCCATAAACGCTATGTTAAAGCAGTCGCCAAGGGTATTTTGAAAGTGATGTCCAAGATGGGCATTTCAACTTATCAGTCTTACTGCGGCGCACAGATTTTTAATGCCATTGGTTTGGCTGAGCCGTTTTTAGACCGTTATTTCACCGGTACTACCAGTACCACCGAAGGCGTGTCTTTAAAAGAAGTGAGCGAAGAAACCGTGCGCCGCCATCGCGTGGCCTTTGGCAATGCACCGATATACCGTGATGCTCTGGATGTGGGCGGCGAATACGCTTACCGTATCCGTGGTGAAGCCCATGCCTGGACACCGGCCACCATCAGCAAGCTGCAACACGCTACCCGTAGCAACAGCAAAGAACTGTACGATGACTTTTGCCGTCTGATAGACGAGCAAAACGAAACCCTGCTCACTTTGCGCGGCTTGATGACGTTTAAGGAAAGCGCCGAGCCTGTGCCGCTGGATGAAGTTGAATCCGCTGCCAGTATCGTCAAACGTTTTGCAACCGGTGCGATGTCGTTTGGTTCGATTTCTTATGAAGCGCACACCAATTTAGCGATTGCTATGAATCGTATTGGCGGTAAATCCAATACCGGTGAAGGCGGCGAATTGTCAGAACGCTTTAAGCCATTGGCCAATGGCGATTCCATGCGTTCAGCGATTAAGCAGGTGGCATCGGGACGTTTTGGTGTCACCACTGAATATTTGGTCAATGCCGACGATATCCAAATCAAAATCAGCCAGGGCGCAAAACCTGGCGAAGGTGGTCAGTTGCCTGGCCATAAAGTCGATGCGGTGATTGCGAAAGTACGTCACTCCACCCAAGGTGTGGGCTTGAT
>NZ_FUKJ01000233.1 GCF_900163745.1 Crenothrix polyspora | reverse complement strand
CGGTCATTTCGCCATAAATTTTCGCGTGGGTCGTGAACATATTGGTCTTCCATTTGAATGCCCCAATCTTTGAGTAGGCTTACCCGTGCCAGATCTTCAACCTGTTGTGCAGTAATGCCAAATACATTGCCTAGGGGTTCAAACCAATAACGGTCAAAATCATAGGAAAAATGTATCTGCAGAGATCTGTCAACTTCGCCGCGCTTATGCCATGGTGACTCAAAGTGATTGCCATATCCTTCAATTTCTTGGATAAGAAACTGACTTACCCCAATTTGGCTCAATTTTTCAATGGTTTCTGAGTTATATGTGTTTGGAAAAGCGGCTTCAATTACAAGAGCAATGTCAGCGGCAAATTTTTGGATCAATGCGTGTGGAATACCATCCAGCGCGTGCTGAGCAAAAATGGCGTAATGTTTTTGGAATATCTGCGGCACATCTATCGCCGCATGCGCAATGGCGATTAACAGGTATTGCCGGGCATGGAGATTGTAAAACGGGTATTTATGGCTACCGAACGCGCCGACATAATCTTTAACCATCCAATTTATCAGGGCATCAATCTCAACCTCACATCCGGTTTCTGCCAGTCGGCGCACACAATGTGCTGCCCGCCAACGGACAGATGATCGCGGCGAACCTAATGCCGACCAGATAAAGCCAGTAACGGCTTCGGTGATAGACTCCGGTGGTATCAGCCAATCCGCCCAGGAGCCATCCGCCTGATCGTCGTCGAAGTGATCTTCAAAACGGGTAAGCGCAATATCCAGGACATCAGCCGCTTGTTCAGGCGAAATATAGCTGGAGACAACGTTACAAAAACCAAACAGTGTGCTGGCATCAACTAAAATGTGAATTAAGAGCTAAATAGGGAGCCAGCGCATTGATACCGTTAAAATGTTGAGGAAGATACCACTCACCCTCAACAAAAAGAGTAACAAATGCACTGGCAAGAACGATTAATAACGATTTATCTTTATGTATGCAAGCATTATCAACAAAATCTTTGGGTTTATAGTCAGCGTATGAGCAACTATGCCGATTTGAGTTTTAGCGATGAAGAAGTCATCGCACTTTACTTGTTCGGCGTTATGGATAAGCACAGGGAAATCAAGCAGACCTATGAATACGCTGACCGGCATTTGCGTTCGTGGTTTCCAAGATTGCCCAGTTATGTGGCTTTTGTTCAACGCCTGAATAAAATGGCTGATGTTTTTGCATCTTTATTGGAAATTATCCAGCAAGAACAAGAAGCTAAAAACCAAGGACAAGTCTGGCTTACTGACTCATTTCCGGTTGCCTTGGCCAAGCAGGGACATCGGTTTAAGGCCTGTGTTGCTAGGGAGTTAGCTGATGCAGGATACTGCGCCACAAAGAAGCTGTACTATTATGGTGTTCGCGTCCATGTGGTAGGTCGCCGGCAGCCAGGCACCTTGCCAACGCCTGAATATATTGGTGTAACGGGGGCGAGCGACTATGATGGAAAAGTTTTTGACCAAATTCGCCCACAATTGCACAACAATGAACTGTATGGCGATAAGGCTTACCATCGTCCCGATGCCGTGGCTGTGATGCGCGCTCAAAACCTACATGTATTAACGCCTGTAAAAAAACAAAAGGGGCAGAAATATCTGGAGCCAGAAGACCAATGGCTATCCACGGCTGTTTCTCGTATTCGGCAACCCATTGAAGCCTTGTTTGCTTGGGTTGAAGAAAAAACGGGAATTGAATGCGCAAGCAAAGTTCGTTCATACAACGGACTTATGGTACATGTTTTTGGCAAGCTCGCAGCGGCGCTGTTTTTTTGGAACTATTTGCGTGTTTAGCTCTTAATTCACATTTTAAGAATTTTTACGTTATTACTGAGTAAATTACTTGCGCTTGTTAAATCCATGGTGTCCC
>NZ_FUKJ01000061.1 GCF_900163745.1 Crenothrix polyspora | reverse complement strand
GCCACCAGCAGCACCCACTAAAGCGCCTACGCCAGCACCAATAGCGGTTTGTTTGCCCGTTCCACCTGATGATTGGCTGGCCAGTTGCTTGCACTCAGCCATATCGCGGTTAATATTGTAAGCATTAGGATCATTGTAACTATCCACGGTAGGTGTCCAGTTGGTTTGGCTGGCACAACCCGATAAAACAATGCCACCGATAAAGATCATACTGCTTGTCAATTTTTTCATGATACTACCTCTTTAATGTTTAAATTTTAAGTGTTGTGATTAGTTTAGCCCATTATTTATGAATGCTGCATGAATAGGCAATATTAACGCATCGAAATTTCAATTTTCTTAAATAACGACAGTTCGATACAGGCATCACGCCAATAAAGGCAACAAATTTTGATGGCACAAATTCAACGAAGGTTTTTTGGGGCAAGAATAACTCACCGTTCGCCCATTTTGATAGTCAATAACTTCACCGCACTAAAAAATTCCGAAGCAAATCGTGCCCATGTTCGGTCAAAATCGATTCAGGATGAAACTGCACACCTTCAATATCCAAAGTTTTATGCCGAACTCCCATGATCTCATCAATACCGCCATTAGCATCCTGAGTCCAGGCAGTCACTTCCAAACAATCAGGCAAACTTGCCTGTTCAATCACCAAAGAATGATAGCGCGTTGCGGCAAACGGATTGCTCAAGCCTTTGAACACGCCTTCATTTTGATGATGCACCTGCGAAGTCTTGCCGTGCATGATGCTTTTCGCATGGATGATATTGCCGCCAAACGCATAACCAATACTTTGATGGCCAAGACAAACACCCAAAATGGGGTAACGTCCGGCAAATTGAGTAATCGCTGCAACCGATACACCGGCTTCTTTAGGCGTACAAGGCCCCGGTGAAATAACGATTTTATCGGGGGACAGCGCAGCTATCTCATCCACAGTAATTTGGTCATTGCGCACTACGGTCACATCAGCGCCTAGCTCACCAAAATACTGCACCAGGTTGTAGGTAAACGAGTCGTAATTATCGATCATTACTACTTTAACGGCGCTCATGCTTGACCTCCTTGTTGTTCACAGTGCTGATCTCCATCAATGCCTGCTTCAGCCATACTGACAGCACGGAAAATAGCGCGGCCTTTATTCATGGTTTCATCCCATTCGCTTTGGGGAATAGAGTCGTAGACAATGCCCGCTCCTGCTTGAATATGTAATAAACCATCCTTGATGATGGCGGTTCTAATGGCAATCGCGGTATCCAGATTACCTGACCAGGCAATATAGCCGACAGCACCGGAATAAATGCCGCGTTTGACCGGTTCCAGTTCATTAATAATTTCCATTGCGCGTATTTTGGGTGCGCCGCTGACCGTTCCGGCGGGGAAAGTCGCCGCCAGTACATCAAAGGCATTCTTGCCGGCTTGCAACTGGCCAGTCACATTGGACACGATGTGCATCACATGCGAATAGCGTTCGACAATCATTTTATCGGTCAACTGCACCGTGCCAATTTCAGCGACGCGACCGGTATCGTTGCGGCCTAAATCAATCAGCATCAAATGCTCGGCGAGCTCTTTAGGATCGGCCAACAGCTCTTGTTCCAGTTCCAGATCGTGTTCTGGTGTCGTACCACGTCGTCTCGTTCCTGCAATGGGGCGCACAGTGACAATATTATCTTCTAGTCTGACCAGTATCTCCGGCGATGAGCCGACAATGTGAAAATCATCCAGATTCAAATAGAACATATACGGGGATGGGTTTAAACACCGTAAGGCGCGGTATAAATTCAACGGTGCAGCGGTGTAAGGAATAGACATGCGTTGCGATAGCACCACCTGCATGATGTCGCCATCGGTGATGTATTCCTTGGCCTTAAGAACGGCATCCTTAAAGCCTTGTTCGGTAAAACCGGAGATAAAATCGGACTCTTGCACATGCACAGGATTACTGTGTTTGGTGGGCTCAGCCTTCATCTCGCGCAGCTTTATGGCTAGGTCACTTAACCGCACCACAGCTCGATTGTAAGCGTTGTCCTCTTCAGGGTTGGCATGGGTCAGCAATAACATTTTGCCGGACAGGTTATCGAACACCAATATTTCTTCCGACACCATCAGCAAAATGTCGGGGCAACCTAATTGATCAGGCTTATCGGTGGCACGCAAGCGAGGCTCAATATAGGCGATGGTTTCGTAGCCAAAATAACCGACCAGACCGCCGTTAAAACGGGGTAGCGCGTTTACATCCGGTACTTTATACCGCGACTTGAATGCTTCAATCCATATCAAGGGATTGTCGTGGCTTAGCGCTTCTACTACTTCGCCGTCCTTTTCCAGGCAGATGAGATTACCGGTGATTTTCACCAGGGTTTTGCACGGCAAACCAATAATTGAATAGCGTCCCCATTGTTCGCCGCCGTGGACAGATTCAAACAAATAGGAATACGCACCATCGGCGAGCTTTAAGTACGCGCTGAGCGGCGTATCCAAATCCGCTAATACTTCTCGGCTAATCGGAATACGGTTATAGCCTTGTTCGGCGTATTGCTTGAATTGTTCTGGGGTCATGGTGTTATTCTAATAATTATGGCAATAACTGAATTTAATAAACAAAAATATCCAACTTTTCTACTGACTGAGATTACAAATCATTTTCTGACATGTCGGCACAATCATAAAATGTTTAAGCAGGCCAAGCTTTAAATCTTGATTGCCATGAATGGGGATTGATATACGCGAAGGGTTTCCAGACTTCATATAAACATGATGGCTACCCGTTATCCGAATCAAATGCCAGCCTTGGCTTTCTAAAAGGCGTGCAAAATATTTTCCAGAAACTGATTTCACACTGCCAATTCCAATACCTTATCATTTTCGGAAATTTCAACATGCGCCAAATCGACAGCAAGACAGGCTTCCACTGCCTCATGTAAATTAATTAATAACTCTTCCATCGTATCCCCTTGGGTAGCACAGCCCTGTATGGCGGGTACTTCTGCCCAAAAACCGCCTTCTTCTGCCGGATGTATGATAACTTTTATTTTCATGCAGCTATACTCTCACTTTAGGCGGAAATACCCATTGGTTAATCGTATTATTTAACCTATTGAATAACTTGTAACTTCAAATCACGTATTTTCATGGCTTCAAACATCTTTTCTGCCTGAACCAGCTCATTTTTAGCAACTACTAAACGGCACTGTCGGGCGTGTTTTTTAGCCGCCTTTAATACTGTATTCGCTTTCATGCGATCTTTATCAACCCAATCACTTGCATTAATTTCTTTGCTGGCATGTAATACCTCTAAAATTAAAGTGGCAACTTCCTCACATGTAGAACCCTTATCAATGGCTGCGGCGGCAAGTTTTATTTTGTAGATAATTAACTCTAAAGCCTCAACAGGGCCGTAAGCTATACGACCTTCATCAACTTCAGCCATTACCACCGTGGAAGAAATGCCGGTAGATGCTGCAATCAATATCGCTAAACTGAATTTTTTAAAAAATGTCATAGCGCTGTCTCCAGGTGGCTGTTAATACATTTCAACTACAACGGGAAACTCCACAAAGATACGACTATGCGCCAATTCACCGGTGTTTTTGTAAAACTGCATGTTGCCATCTGAGCCACACAACCAGAATTCCTGACAGCCTCTGGCAAAGTAGAGTTCTTTTTTTTCATTCATCTCAGCCTTGGTGTTTGATGGTGACAAAATTTCCACGCAGATTTCCGGCGCTTCCACAAACGGTGTCATCTCTTTGTTGGCTTTGATAAACGTATTTGATGCCCAGGCAACATCAGCCACTTTTGTGCCTTCACTAGTTTCTACTGAACATTCGGTAATTACCGTGCCGGTATTCATCATGCGGCTCAGCAAAGCAACGATTTTTGCCTGGTAGATACCATGCGTGTTACTCGCCGGACTCATGACAATATTGCCCCATTTATCAGTTTGAATTTTATAAGGTAAATTGGCTAATACGGGGTTTTCACAAAGCCTTGCCCAGTTCATAAACTATCCTAACAAAAGTGCAGTTTGGCGGTTTGCTTGTGCAAAGCCGCCTTACCTATTGCCGAACTCTAAACCGCCAGCGCCATTTCCGCGCGCAGCTCATCGATAATCTTTTTGTAATCCGGTTTGCCGAAAATAGCAGAACCTGCCACAAAGGTATCCGCACCGGCTGCTTTTATCGCACGAATATTGGAAGTGTTAACACCGCCATCAATTTCCAGACGAATGTTAAAGCCGCTTTCATCAATACGGTTACGAACTTGACGCAATTTGTCCAATGCCGAAGGGATAAACGATTGCCCACCGAAGCCGGGATTTACCGACATCAACAAAATTATATCCAGCTTATCCATGATATGGTCTAAATAATGTAGCGGTGTACCAGGATTAAAAGTTAAGCCCGCTTTACAGCCACAATCTTTAATCAGTTGTAAAGTGCGGTCGATATGTACCGATGCTTCTGGATGGAAAGTAATAATACTTGCGCCGGCTTTAGCAAAATCAGGTATCAGCCTGTCTACAGGCTCGACCATCAAATGCACGTCAATCGGTGCAGTAACGCCGTGTTTTCTTAACGCTTCACAAACTAATGGCCCAATCGTCAGGTTAGGGACAAAATGATTATCCATGACATCAAAATGTACAATGTCAGCGCCAGCTGCCAAAACGTTGTCTACTTCTTCGCCCAATTTGGCAAAATTAGCGGAAAGTATGGAGGGGGCAATCCAGTTTTCATTCATGTTCTTCTCCTTCGCGGTATAAATCGGTCATTATATCTTTTTTTTGCCTTGTGCTCTTCTATACAATGGCGACATTGAAAATCAGACAGGAAACGTAGCAATGAAACTGGTAACATTTATTCATAACGGGCACTCGCGTGTAGGTGCAGTGGTTGATGACGGCGTGATCGATTGCAAAGATGATCCAGAAATTCCGACCGTGATGATCGATTTTTTGGCGGCTGGCGAGAGCGTTATGAACAGAATGCGACGGCTGGTTGATGTGGCTCAGCCTAAGTTTTTGCTATCCGAGATGAAGCTTGCCGCACCCGTGCCAAGGCCGGGCAAATATTTGGCGATCGCGCTGAATTATGCCGATCATATCGCCGAAACAGGCAAAGAAAGACCTGAATACCCCAGTTTTTTTACCAAGCAAAGCAGCTGTGTGATTGGCAACGGTGATGCCATCCATAAGCCTAAAGTATCTGACAAACTGGATTATGAAGGCGAGTTGGCATTTGTAATTGGTAAGCGTTGCCGCCATGTGCCGGTGGATAAGGCGCATCAGGTGATTGCAGGTTTTACGGTTGCCAATGATGTGTCAGTACGCGATTGGCAAGCGCGTTCCCCGACTATGATGATAGGCAAATCCTTTGATAGTGGTGGGCCATTAGGGCCGTGGTTGGTAACCCGCGATGAAATTGCCGATCCACATAATCTAAATCTGAAAACCTGGGTGGATGATGAGTTGCGGCAGAATTCTAATACCCGGCACATGATTTTTAATTGTTATGAAATGGTGGCGTATTTATCGCAAGCGATGACTTTGGAGCCAGGAGATGTGATTTCTACCGGTACGCCGAGTGGGGTTGGGGTAAAAATGCAGCCGCGTGGTTATTTGAAGCTTGGGCAAACAGTTAGAATTGAAATTGAGAACATTGGAACGTTGAGCAATACAGTAATTGATGAGCCGGACAATACGATTATTTTCTGAGGTTTTGAGTTGAATTACTAATATAGAGCCGTTAATTTTGGTTGCCAGAACTTGACCCGTGCCGATATGTCATCCATCTGGACATAGTCACTATGGGTGATGCCACTGCGGTACAGGTCATTTTTTTCGTAACCGTTCACTTACCCCCCAAAAAAATTTAAAGCAGATACCCTTTTCTGTTAATTCCCCCACCGTCCTTGTTTTCATCATTGCCAACTAATGTTTAGCGTTAAACGCTACACCGCGCGATTTCTCATTAGCTTGGCTGTCAGATATGTGCCTTAGTGAGCCACTGTAAGCATACGCGGATTGTCAACCGCGTTAATTAGGTGTATCTTTCCAGGCATATCGCCCCACTCTGGGCGGAGTTTGTTACCTTCTTTTTTACATTGCTAATCCGAGAAATTGATATGCTTAAATACCTGTTTACTTTATTTATGGTCATGATGCTATCTGGCTGCGGTTACAACACCCTGCAAATGACCGATGAAGATATTACGGCCTCATGGGCGGAAGTGCTCAACCAATATCAGCGCCGTGCTGATTTAGTACCTAACCTGGTGAATGTCGTTAAGGGCTATGCAACCCACGAAAAAGACGTGTTAACGCAAGTGACTGAGGCTCGCGCTAAAGTGGGCTCGATTCAGGCAACACCGGATTTGGTTAATAATGAAGAGGCCTTCAAGAAATTTGTGGCGGCGCAAAAAGACATGAGCAGCGCTCTTTCACGCTTAATGGTAATCGCTGAAAACTATCCACAACTCAAAGCCGATGCCGGTTTTCTTGATTTACAGGTGCAACTGGAAGGTACGGAAAATCGCATTTCGGTAGCACGTCATCGTTACATTGATGCGGTTAGGGCGTATAACCTGACAGTGCGTTCTTTCCCTAGCAATATAACCTCCATGATGTTCGGTTATAAAACCAAACCCAGCCTTCAGGTACAAAACGAACAAGCCATTACCGAACCGCCTAAAGTTGATTTTTCAACACCAGCGGCGCAGCCTCCGGCTGGCGTAACTCCAGCGCCAGCACCACAACCCGCGACGACGCATTAAGCAAGGTCTCTAGTGACAGCTTCCTACATCCGTTACGGACTCAGCCTATTTCTGTTGCTGTTTATTAGCACAGTTTGGGCTGAGATTTCTGTGCCTAAATTATCGCAACGTGTCACCGATCTTACCGGCACATTAACTGCAACGCAGGTTGCAGGTCTAGAAGAAAAGCTGGCAGCTTTAGAAGCCGAAAAAGGCAGTCAGATTGCTGTGTTAATCATCCCGACTACGCAGCCTCAAGACATTGCCGAATACGGCATACAAGTAGCGGATTTATGGCGCATCGGCCGTAAAAATATTGACGATGGCTTGATCCTTATCGTTGCCAAGAATGATCGCAAGTTACGCATTGAAGTTGGTCGTGGCCTGGAAGGTGTGATTCCTGATGTCATTGCCAAGCGCATCATCGCTGATGTCATTACGCCTTATTTTAAAGCCGGTGATTTTGGCGGTGGTATTGATGTCGGTGTGTCTCAACTCATAAAATTAATTAACGGTGAAGAACTGCCTGCCCCTAAAGCGCAAGCCAATGGCCAACAAGGTGGCGAAGGCGGCTATCTTTTCATATTAATCGCAGGATTATTTGTAGGGTCAATGCTCTCGGCTATTTTTGGGCGCTTCATGGGCGGCATGATTGCAGGGATTGGTAGTGCTACACTGGTGTCATTATTATTTGGTTTAGGCATAGCAGCAGTTATTGTCGGAATTATGGTTTTCTTTATGATAGGTGTCGGTAGAAACGGTGGTGGCTGGTCAAATGGCGGCGGCTTTGGTGGTGGTAGCTCATGGGGCGGCGGTTCTTCTGGTGGCTC
>NZ_FUKJ01000117.1 GCF_900163745.1 Crenothrix polyspora | reverse complement strand
GATGCTGAAACCCAGGAAATTATCGGCGATTTAACCGAAGTTGGCCAAACCTTGCTGGTTGCGCAAGGCGGTTTTCATGGCCTAGGCAATACGCGCTTTAAAAGCAGTATCAACCGAGCGCCACAGCAAGCCAGCAAAGGCTCGCCTGGCGAGCACCGGATGCTCAATCTCGAACTGACCTTGATTGCCGATGTCGGCCTGCTGGGTATGCCTAATGCCGGCAAATCCAGTTTGATTAGAGCGGTGTCTTCAGCTACGCCTAAAGTCGCAGATTATCCGTTCACCACGCTTTATCCCAATCTGGGTGTGGTACGTGTCGACGATATGCGTAGCTTTGTCATTGCCGATATTCCTGGTGTAATAGAAGGTGCGGCAGAAGGCGCAGGTCTTGGCTTGCAATTTCTCAAACATCTGGCACGTACGGGCTTGCTGCTCCATGTTATCGACATTGCGCCTTATGGCAGTAGCGTAACACCGGTACAGGCCGCACAAAAGATCATCTGCGAAGTGGAGAAATGGAGTCATGATCTTGCCACCAAACCGCGCTGGCTGGTACTCAACAAAATAGATCAGCTGCTGGAAGACGAAGCCGATGAGCAATGCCAGGAAATTATCGACGCGCTGAACTGGCAACAGCCGGTATTCAGGATTTCCGCCATCAACGGCGAAGGCACGAAAGAACTGAGCTTTGCCATTATGGCATTTTTAGAACAACAACGACAAAAAGCCCATGAGCCGGTCTGATTTTGCAAACACTAAACGCATTGTCATAAAAATAGGCAGTTCCTTACTTACCCGTGGCGGACAAGGCTTAGACAAGATTGCGATTGCCGCCTGGGTTAAACAGATGGCCGAGTTAAAGCAGCAAGGTATTGATGTGGTTTTGGTGTCTTCCGGTGCGGTGGCAGAAGGCATGTGTCGGTTAAGTCTAAAGGTCAGACCCAAAACTTTACACGAATTACAAGCCGCCGCCGCCATTGGACAAATGGGTCTGGTGCGGGTGTTTGATGATAATTTTCAGCAGCACGGTCTGCACGCTGCGCAAATTCTGCTCACCCACGACGACTTGTCCGACCGGAAACGCTATCTAAACGCACGCAGCACCTTGTTAACGCTGATTAATTTTGGCGCAGTACCGATTATTAACGAAAATGACACGGTCGCCACCGAAGAAATTCGTTTCGGTGATAACGATACCCTCGCTGCACTGGTTGCTAATTTAATTGAAGCGGATTTACTCATCATTTTGACCGATCAACAAGGTTTATTTACCAGCGATCCCAGTGTTAATCCCGATGCGACTTTAATCTCTGAAATCAGTGTTAATGATACCCGCTTGGAAACAATGGCTGGCGAAAGTCGTAGTGGTCTTGGTCGTGGCGGTATGTACACCAAAGTGCGGGCGGCACGCCTTGCTTCCCGTTCTGGTGCAGCAACCATTGTTGCCGCCGGTATTATCGATGATGTCATTAAAAAAGTGCTTGCCGGTGATAATCTGGGCACCCATTTTTTACCCGATGCAGAACCTTTGGTTTCCAGAAAACGCTGGCTAGCTGGACAGTTACAGCTTAAAGGTCAATTGACACTGGATGCCGGTGCCGCTCGTGCGCTTAAAAGCGAAGGCAAAAGTTTGTTGTCGATTGGCGTTAAAGCCGTATCAGGCCAGTTTGAGCGTGGCGAATTGGTGGCTTGTTTTGATGATGCCGGTGCAGAGATTGCCCGTGGACTGATTAACTACAGCAAAGCCGAGACTCAATTGATAGCAGGCAAAAATAGTTCGGAGTTTGAAAGCGTTCTTGGCTATTTGGATGATAGGGAGCTCATACACCGTGACAATATGGTGTTGATTTAAAAAGCGTAGGTGCAACTATTTAAGTGTTTATTTCAGTGCTTCATTTTCCTGTCATATCAATGCGGCACAATTTTTTCAAACTGAAGGATAAGTCTCTTTGCTTACAGGCTAAGAGGTTGTACAGTAATTAAGGTCGTTATCAGAAAACTTGTAAACAAGACGAAATTTTAATAATAAAAAAATGAGGAAGAGATGAACGCATTCACTAAAACGCTGCTGAATTATTTTTTGATTGGTATTTTTGCGGTTATTCCAATCGTCATCATCCTGAAAATTATTATTTTTATAAAGGATTTGGTATCTAACCTGTTTAGTGTGGTTTATGACTATGCCGACAGTTATCTTTATACCAGCTTGTTTTTCATGGCCAGTTTTTTTATTTTGGTGTCGATAGGTCGCACCATCGTCGAAAAAGGCAAGCCTTGGATCATTACCTTATTTGACAAAATTATCGATAGAATTCCATTTTTAAACACCATTTATCGTGTGCTTAAAAAAGTTATCGCTATGTTTTCATCTCATGATCAAACGATTGCCAAAGAGATTGTGTATGTTGAATATCCAAAAGAGGGTGTTTGGATGGCGGCTTATGTGACCAATCGTTTTGAAAATAAATATGTCCTGTTTGTACCTACCTCGCCGAATCCAACGTCAGGTTTTACCGTGATTGTCGACAAGTCAAAAGTGATGAAATCGGCTATGGACATAGAAGAGGTGACAAGTTTGATAGTCAGTGTTGGCGTTGACTATAACAAGCTTTCAGAAGTAACAAAGCTATCCTGATGAGGTGTGGCAATAACTGTTTTTCTCGTACTTAAGGCTTTTACAGATAACATTCCTTTGGGTGATGTTGTCTGTTTTGTAGCTTGTGTGTAATTGCTGCGCGTCGATTCGTTTAATCGGCCTTGATTTAATGATGCCCGATCGCTATAATTTGCCAGCTATGGGGTTTGGAGAACTTTGTGACAGATAGAAAATTCTCTACTGTCGTTAAAATCTTAAGTTATCAAGTTCTGGTAACCATAATAATCACTCTTGGGTTTGCTGTTGCTGATGGGTGGCAAAAGGCGTTATCTCCCTTGCTTGGAGGCCTGGCAGCATTTGTCCCGAACGTATACTTTGCACTGCGTATTTATAGGTCGGCAGGGCAAGAGGCAAGAAAGATCGTCCGATCTTTTTATGCGGGAGAGTCAGGTAAGTTATTGCTGACCGGCGCACTCTTTGCAATGATTTTTCAGATTCCAAACTTACAACTTTTACCGCTGTTTGTAGCATACGCAGCAGCTTTGTCGGTTTTTTGGTTTGCGCTGTTAATGCGCTAGCACAGTAATTATTTTTTGAGAGGAACGATGGCTACCGAAGCTCATGCCGCAGAAGGGGCAACCGGTTATATAATTCACCATTTAACGCCGCTCAGCGTAGGTAGTGGTTTTTGGACCTTACATCTGGATACCCTGTTTTTTTCAGCGTTATTAGGTGGATTGTTCATCTGGTTCTTTAAGTCAGCAGCCGATAAGGCCACCGCTGGCGTGCCAGGCTTGGCACAAAATTTTGTCGAAATGATGATTGAATTCGTCGATACCCAGGTTAAAGACAGTTATCACGGTACCAGCAAGTTAATTGCACCCTTGGCACTGACCATATTTTGCTGGGTATTCCTGTGGAATTTTATGGATTTATTCCCAGTTGATATTTTGCCGAGTATTGGCGCAGTGATGGGCTTGCCGTATCTACGTTCTGTACCCAGTACCGATTTGAACGCGACTTTTGCGATGTCCATCTCGGTATTTAGTTTAATTATTTTCTACAGTATCAAAATAAAAGGTCCTATCGGTTTTGCCAAAGAGTTATTGTTAGAGCCTTTTGGTCCCTGGTTAATGCCTTTCAACCTGTTATTGAAGTTGGTTGAAGAAATTGCCAAGCCGATTTCACTGGCATTACGGTTATTTGGTAACCTCTATGCGGGCGAATTGATTTTTATTTTGATCGCCTTATTGCCAAGTTACCTTCAGCCGGTGCTGAGTTTCCCTTGGGCAATTTTTCATATTTTGATTATTACGTTGCAAGCTTTCATCTTCATGGTATTGACGGTTGTCTACCTGAGCATGGCGCACGAACATCATTAACTATAACCGTTTTTTAATTTAGAGTACCTTTGGAGGTATCATGGAAATCGCAGCTTTAATCGCTGATGTGCAAGGTATGACCGCTATCGCAGTCGGTCTGGTTTTGGGTATGGGCGCTTTGGGAACCGCTATCGGTTTCGGTCTGTTGGGTGGAAAATTTTTGGAAGGCGCGGCGCGTCAACCTGAAATGGTACCTATGTTGCAAGTAAAAATGTTCGTTGTTGCAGGTCTGTTAGACGCGGTAACCATGATCGGTGTTGGTCTGGCGTTGTTCTTCACCTTTGCAAACCCGTTCCTGTCAGCGGTTACCGCTGCGGCAGCAGGCTAAGAGCTGTCTATCTTTAATAGCAACAAAAGGAACGCGTCGTGAGTATCAATGCTACCCTGATTGGGCAAATGATTACCTTTGCACTTCTGGTATGGTTTACCATGAAGTATATATGGCCGCCTTTATTCGATTCCCTGGAAGAGCGGAAAAAGAAAATTGCCGAAGGGTTGGCTGCCGCTGAAAGAGGTCAGGAAGATATAAAGGCCGCCGAAGAAAAAGCCAAGATCGTTTTGAAAGAAGCCAAAGAGCATTCTTCTGAATTGTTGAGTCTGGCGCAAAAACGTGCCAATGAAATCGTTGAAGAATCGAAAGACACGGCCAAAAAAGACGGTGAGCGTCTGATTATCGCGGCGAGAGCCCAGATTGATCAAGAAATGCAGCAAGTGAAAGATAATTTGCGTGCGGAAGTGGCAACATTGGCTTTGGACGCTGCCGAACAGATTCTGGGTGCAGAAATCGATAAAACCAAGCACCAGGAAATCATCAATAAAGTTTCCAGCAAGTTATAAGGTCTAGCAGATGAGCGAATTGGCAACAATGGCGAGACCTTACGCAGCTGCCGCATTTAAACGCGCTAAGGAAACCAAGTCCACCGATAAATGGTCGCAGGGTTTGGCATTTATGTCTGCATTGCTCAGTGATAAAAACATGCTGGCATTGGTGGGCAACCCTAAAATCAGCAAAGACAAAGTCTGTGGCTTTTTGCTTGAGCTGTGCGAAGGCCAGCTTGATGCCGAAAGCACAAATTTTTTGAAGCTATTGGTGCAAAACAACCGCTTAACCTTGTTACCGTCTATTGCCAGTCTATTTGAGAGCTATAAGTCAGAAGATGAGGGCAGTGTTAACGTAGAAGTGTTTACCGCGTTTGCGTTTACCAAAGAAGCCGAAAAAACCTTTGCGGCTCAGCTTGAAAAAACCCTCAGCAAAAAAGTCCGGATGAATGTCACGGTCGACAAATCATTAATTGGTGGCGTTCTGGTCAGAGCCGGTGACAGGGTCATCGATCAATCGGTCAGAGGCCAGCTACAACACATGCAAAAAGCGCTACACTGAAACTGAGAAACAGCACATGCAATTAAACCCATCTGAAATAAGCGATCTGATTAAAAAGAAGATCGAAAACTTCGACCTGAGCGAAACGTCTCACACAGAAGGTACCGTGGTCAGTGTGACTGACGGTATTGTACGAGTCCACGGACTGTCTGAAGCGATGCAAGGTGAAATGCTGGAATTTCCTGGCAATACCTTTGGCATGGCGCTTAACTTGGAACGCGATTCAGTCGGTGCGGTCATTTTGGGTGCTTACCAGCACATTTCCGAAGGTGATACCGTCAAATGTACAGGTAAAATTTTGGAAGTACCGGTCGGTGAAGCCTTATTAGGCCGTGTAGTCGATGCGCTGGGTAATCCTATTGATGGCAAAGGTGCAATTGAAACCACCGAAACCTCACCCATTGAAAAAATTGCGCCCGGTGTAATTGCCCGTCAATCGGTAGATCAGCCTGTACAATTAGGATTGAAGTCTATTGATGCGATGATCCCTGTGGGTCGTGGCCAGCGCGAATTGATTATCGGCGACCGTCAAACCGGGAAAACTGCTATTGCGATTGATGCGATTATCAATCAAAAAGGCACAGGCATTAAATGTATTTATGTGGCTATCGGCCAAAAACGTTCGTCGGTGGCTAACGTTGTCCGTAAGCTTGAAGAACACGATGCTTTGGCGCACACCATTATCGTGGTGGCTTCCGCGTCTGAATCGGCGGCGCTGCAATTTATTGCCCCGTACACCGGCTGCTCTATGGGCGAATTCTTCCGCGATCGCGGTGAAGATGCGTTGATTATTTATGATGACTTGACCAAGCAAGCTTGGGCATATCGCCAAGTGTCGTTGTTGTTGCGTCGTCCGCCTGGCCGTGAAGCGTATCCTGGTGACGTGTTCTATTTGCATTCTCGTTTGCTGGAAAGAGCGGCGCGTATCAATGCGGATGAAGTTGAGCGTTTAACAGGCGGTAAAGTTAAAGGCAAAACCGGTTCGTTGACTGCGTTACCGATTATCGAAACCCAAGGCGGTGACGTATCGGCTTTCGTACCCACCAATGTAATTTCGATTACTGACGGCCAGATATTTTTGGAAAGCAGCCTGTTTAACTCTGGTATTCGCCCTGCGGTTAACGCAGGACTTTCCGTATCGCGGGTTGGCGGTGCGGCGCAAACCAAGATTATCAAGAAACTGGGCGGCGGTACGCGTCTGGATTTGGCCCAATACCGTGAACTGGCGGCGTTTGCCCAGTTTGCCTCCGATTTGGACGAGGCGACCCGTAAACAGATTGAACGCGGCCAACGTGTTACCGAATTGATGAAGCAAAATCAATACTCGCCGATGTCGGTTGCACAAATGGCGGTATCGTTGTTTGCTGCCAATGAAGGCTTTCTGGATAAGCTGGAAGTTAACAAAGTTTTGGCTTTCGAAGCCGATTTATTGTCGTATATGAAATCGCAGCATGGCGCGTTGATGGACACCATCAATAGCACCGGTGATTTTTCCGATGACATTAAAAATGGCATGAAAGCAGCAATTGAATCTTTTGTTAAAACGTATAGCTAATAAAAAGGTCTTCTGATGGCTGTTGGTAAAGAAATACGCACTAAGATCGCCAGTATTAAAAATACGCAAAAAATTACCCGCGCGATGGAAATGGTCGCTGCGAGTAAAATGCGTAAAACCAAAGACAGAATGCTGGCAACACGGCCTTATTCTAAAAAAATGGGTCGGATTATTAAACATCTTGCCCATGCCAATCCTGAATATAAGCATACTTTCCTCGTTAAACGCGAGGTTAAGCGCATTGGCTTGATTGTGATCAGTTCTGATCGGGGTTTGTGCGGCGGTTTGAATTCAAACCTGTTTAGAAAAACCCTGGCCAGCCTGACCCAATGGGATAACGCCAACATTGAAGTTGATGTGTGTACGGTCGGTAATAAGGCGGCGGGATTTTTTGGCTCGTTGAAAACCAATCTGGTCGGCCAAGTGGGCAAGCTCGGTGATGCGCCGCATTTACAGGATATTATCGGCGTGATTAAAATCATGCTGGATGCGTATCAGCAGGGCACTATCGACGAGTTGTACATCGCCAGTAACGAATTCGTCAACACGATGACACAACAGCCGACAGTAGAAAGATTGCTGCCCGTGGCTGCCGATGAGATCGACGCAAGCTTGAGTGGTCATTGGGATTATATTTATGAACCCGATGCCAAGGACGTGTTGGATCATTTGCTGGGGCGTTATATCGAGTCTATTGTTTATCAGGGTTTGGTGGAAAACAATGCCTGCGAACAAGCCGCCAGAATGATCGCCATGAAAAGTGCGTCGGATAATGCCGGTAATCTTATCAAAGAGTTACAGCTG
>NZ_FUKJ01000448.1 GCF_900163745.1 Crenothrix polyspora | reverse complement strand
CTGTTGACAAAGCCAAGGCCGTTTAAGATCATGGCCTTGACGCACTGGCCAACGGAAACGTGCCGCTGTTGGTGGTCTTGGATAACCAAGGTGTCGATCAGCTGGGTTATGCCTAATTCGTCAACCATGCCTGCTATGAGGCCCAAATGATCCAGGTTGTAACTTTTGTATGTTTCGTCGGTATTCACGGTAAGCCATGTGTAAATATGTGGCGTTACAGTTTAAATAATTTTTTTGTTCAGAGGGTGCGGAATGTCGGCTCTCGCTACCCACCTTAAAGCTTTTGAAAAAGCCGGTTTTATCGCCCTTAGGCTCGCCATGCAGATCAAAATAGACTTTAGCGCCGTCTGTACTCCAGGAATAATCCAGCTTTTCGCCTTTCAAAACATAGAATTTATATTCCAAACCACTGTGAACCGGAATCACCAGCGTCGTAGAATCTGTCCATTGCGCCAACTGATCTTTGCACGATGACACCATCGGATCAATAATGTCTTCACCCTGAGCAGACAATTGCGTTAACCCTAACCTTTTCCCCAATCCCGTCGGATCGATACCGTATTCAGCAGGCAGTACCGCTGTTATCAATATGACAGTCGCCAAAAACAGCGCACTAACAGTGGCTAATATCAGCGATCTTAGTGATTGCACGGGAGGATTTACTTCATTCATGGCTTAACCCTTAATTAAATAGCCCGTCATTTGGAAGCCGAACAGAACAAATCCACCCGCCATTAACAACGTATTGGTGGCGGTTGCAAACGCATAAAAACGCTGACTTCTGCGCCAAAAATTCAGTGCAATCACAATAAACACTAACGCGATAAACTGTCCCAACTCCACCCCAACATTAAAGGCCAATAGATTTTTCCATAAATCAGCCTGCGGCAGATGAAATTTCTGCAACTTAGTCGCCAAACCAAAACCATGAAACAGGCCAAAAATCATCACAGCCATTTTCGTATTCGGTTGAAAGCCTAATAAGCGCTGAAAACCACCCAGATTATCAAAACCTTTGTAAACCACCGAAAGGCCAATAATGGCATCGATAAGATAAGCATTGACGCTTATATTGCTTAATACGCCCAGCAGTAGCGTCAAACTGTGTCCCAAGGTAAACAGACTGACATACAGCAACACATCTTTGGTACGGAACAAAAAGAAAATCACACCGACCAGAAACAGCAGATGATCGTAGCCCGTAACCATGTGCTTGGCACCAATATACAAAAAAGTGCCTATCGCCACACCCTGATTTGCTAATAAAAAGCGTTCGGTATTGGCATCGACACCGTGCGCGAAAACACTGGTACTCAATATCAACAACAAGCACAGCACACTCATAAGCCAAACTGATCGTTGTATTACTAATGTCATAGTTTAAAAGTCCTGATTCAATGTTTACAGTTTAATGCCATACCGCGCTAATACTGCGATCATGACAAAATAACAACCCGCCGTTAATGCTATTGAACCTCCCATGCTCACATAGAACCCAATCCCTTTTTTTAAAAAAAGAGGTAAGCTGATAAAGAACACTAAGGAAGGTATCACTAACCAAAAAATACCACTGGCCAACGCGGCAACCTTGCCAACATCTTTGGTATCAATGTAAAGCCAAAGCATGGCCAAAACCGACATGAGGGGCAGCGAAGCTAATACCGCGCCTATCATTGAACTGCGTTTTGATAGTTCCGATATGGCCACGATAAGCACACTGGTAATAACAACTTTGATTATCGTATAGCTCACTGGTGTCATCATGGGGTATTTTGTCGCTCTATCATCAACAAACATTCTTTGATGGCCAAACCACCTGAGTAACCGACCAGCTTACCGTCAGCACCAATAACGCGGTGACAGGGAATAAAAATAGGGATAGGATTTTTGTTGTTAGCCTGGCCTACTGCACGAACCGCTTTAGGATTATCTGCCGCAATGGCTATATCTTTATAGCTAGCCGTTTGGCCATAAGGAATATCACACAGTGTGTGCCATACTTTTTTTTGGAAAACAGTACCGGAAGGTGCAAGCGGCAGAGAAAATGTTTTGAGTGTTCCAACAAGATAAGCATTAAGCTGGCGGGCGGCTTCGTCGGTTAACGCGGTAGCCATGATGTCAACAGACTCTGGCAGCGGCTCATTGTCAAAGTAAACTTCGGTTATGCTATCGTGCTGTTCTTCGATACCGATACGACCCAGTTGGGTTTGATAAACATATAACGACACGGCTCACCTCTTTGAAGACTACATGATCTTCAGTACTCGGATTTTATCTGGATAATTGAATATTATCGATTAACCGCGTTTTACCTAATTTTGCGGCGGCCAATATCACCAATTCCCGATCATCCTGGTCGGCTTTTTTTAAATCACTGCTACGGCAAATATTGAAATACTCAGGGTGAAAACCGGCTTTATGCAAAAAAAATACTGAATCAACCTCGATTTCCTTCAACGATTGGTTACCAGCTAAAATAGAAGTACGCGCTCTACACAAAACCTGATACAACTTTGCAGCAATCACCCGTTCTGAATCGCTCAAATAGCCGTTGCGGGAACTCATGGCCAGGCCACTTTCTTCGCGCACAGTTTCCACACCGATGATATCAACAGGGATATTTAAATCCATGACCATGGTACGAATAACCATCAATTGCTGAAAATCTTTTGCGCCAAACAGGGCAACGTCCGGCTGTACCATATTGAACAATTTACACACAATAGTAGCAACCCCGACAAAATGCCCAGGTCTTGATAGCCCGCAATACGCATTGGACAAGCCATCAACCACCACCGTTGTCCGAGCGCCGAGTGCATAAACATCAGCCACCGTTGGCAAAAACACCAAATCGGCATTGGCTGCGGCCAGCTTTTCCTGATCCGCCGCTTCGGTTCTTGGATAACTGCCGAAATCTTCGGTAACACCAAATTGTGTTGGGTTAACAAAAATACTGACTACCACCCGATCGGCATTATTTTTAGCGGCTTCAACAAGCTTTAAATGCCCTTGATGCAAATTGCCCATAGTCGGTACAAAAGCAATGCTTTCACCGGCTAAACGCCATACCTTAACGGCTGCACGCAATTGCACCACTGTATTAACTGTTTGCATTGACATTAAAAACTATGTTCAAGAGAGGGAAACCGGGAATCTTTAACCGCTAGCTGGTAAGCAATAATAGCATCTTCAATCGAATTCACATCCACCATGAAATTTTTGGAAAACCGAGGGCGTTTAACAATGCCAATATTCAGCATGTCATGCAATACCAAAACCTGGCCGTCACAATTCACGCCCGCGCCAATACCAATGACCGGAATGCTGAGTTGCCCGCTGATGTGTTTGCCCAATGAAGCAGGAACGCATTCTAAGACTAATAATGTCGCACCGGCTTTTTGCAGCGCAAAGGCATCCTGGCTGATTTTTTCCGCATCGGTCTGATTTTTGCCCTGCACGGCATAACGACCCAACTGATTTATCGATTGCGGCAACAAACCCAAATGCCCACACACCGGAATGCCTTGCCCAACCAAAAAACTGACGCAATCAACACGCGCCCCCTCCAGCTTGACCATTTGTGCGCCGCCCAACTGCATCAATTTGGCAGCATTTTTGGCCGCAAGTTCAGGTGTGGCATAACTCATAAACGGCAAATCGCCAATAACAAAAGCCCGTTGGCGGGCACGGCTAACGCAGCGCGTGTGATACACCATGTCTTCAATGGACACCGGCACAGTCGTGCTATGGCCTTGAAT
Organism: Crenothrix polyspora; assembly: GCF_900163745.1. Taxonomy (GTDB): domain Bacteria; phylum Pseudomonadota; class Gammaproteobacteria; order Methylococcales; family Methylomonadaceae; genus Crenothrix; species Crenothrix polyspora_B. The sequence continues at coordinate 5,653 of NZ_FUKJ01000448.1, read as the reverse complement.
GACCATGCCCAGCGAATCGCCCACCAAGATGACATCGATACCGGCCTTATCCAGCACGGCGCTAAAACTGGCATCATAAGCCGTTAAACAGGTGATTTTTTCACCACGGCGTTTCATTTCGGTTAAGTCATTAATCGACAATGGTTTTGTAATTGTTGTCACCTTATGAATCCAAGCGTTTTAAGCCAGCCATCGGGCAGCGGGCGAGCAAGTCTTTAAGTTCGCCTTTGTTAGGCACATACAGTTGCGGGCTAATTTCGTGCAAGGGATATAAAACAAAAGCACGTTGCGTAAGACCGACATGAGGCACGGTCAATTCAGGCAAATCAATACACTGATCACCGTACAGCAATACGTCCAAATCCAGGGTTCTTGCCCCCCAGCGCTCGCCCCGTACCCTGCCCTGTTCATTTTCGATAGTCTGCAAGCCATGCAACAAGTCCAGTGGCGACAAACGGGTGGTTACCGCCAGCACGGCGTTCACATAATCAGGTTGATCTTGCGGGCCCATTGGTGGACTGTGATAAAAGCTCGACATGGTCAGCTCTGTCACACCGTCCATAGCGGATATTGCCTTGTGGGCGCGATACAACTGTTCAACAGGATCGGCCAGGTTACTGCCCATGCCGATGTAGGCCGTTATCTGATGTGTTGTTGAGTCGTCACGGTATTGCATCACTACTCTGAAGTTTCTTTTCCTGAGTCGGCAGGCTTGGTACGTTTACGGTTATTGTATTTACGCTTGGGCTTATTGCTGGTTCCATTGCGCAGTGGCTGCGTCATGGCTCTTTGCTCAGTTTCACTGACAACTTGGTATCTGCCCCACCATTCTGCCAATTCTGGGGAAGCGCCACCAGTTTCAGAACGCAACAGCAAAAAGTCATAACCGGCTCTAAAACGGGGATGAGTTATCAAGCGACTGGGTTTAGAGCCAACACGCACATCAAATTTGGACTGGAAATTCCATACTTCACGCATGGCCATCGTGATGTGACGTGGCAAAGCCGTGCTTTTAACCTGTTTATTAATGATGTCGTTGGCCGCATCCTGGTAAGCCATGTACTCTCCCACGCCTTGTGCCATCATGGCTTTGGCACGCATTTGCACGGGTTCCCACAAAAGCGCGGCAAATAGAAAATAAGCGGTGACTGTTTTGCCTTCGGCAATTCGGTTGTCTGAGTTTTGTAAGGCCCTAACCACCAGCTGTCTGGTTGCATCGCCGCTTTTACTGGACAGGCTTTTCTCGGTACTGGGAAACAACACTTTAAATAAGCCGTAATGGCTGAGCATTTCGAAAGTTTGCAGCGCATAACCTGACATAAAAAGCTTTAAGGTTTCATCGTAAAGACGGGCACTGGGTATGCTATTCAATTGATCGACAACGCTGTGAATGCCTTTTTGGCATTCCGCATCCAGGTTAAACCCTAACTTGACAGCAAAACGCACCGCTCTTAACATGCGCACCGGATCTTCACGAAACCGCGTATCGGGATTGCCAATCAGCTTTAAGGTGCCGGCGTTAAGATCGGCCATGCCGCCAACATAATCAATAACGGCAAAATCTTTAAGTCGGTAATACAGGGCATTAACGGTAAAATCCCTGCGCCAGACATCTTCCTCGATGCTGCCATAAATATTATCGCGCAACAATCGCCCTTCAACATCAAGCACCTGTAAATCGCTCTGACTGTCACTGTCGCCGCGAAACGTTGCCACTTCAATCACGTCCCGACCAAAATGGACATGTGCCAAGCGAAATCTGCGCCCGATAATACGGCAATTGCGGAATATTCTTTTGATTTGTGTGGGATCCGCATTGGTCGCCACGTCGAAATCTTTGGGCTCTCTACCCAACAACAAGTCGCGCACACAGCCACCGACCAAATAGGCATCGTAGCCTTCTTTTTGCAGGCGATAAAGCACCTTCAAGGCATTTTCACTGATCTGTGACCTGGAAATAGAATGCTCCGGTCGTGAATAAATCCTGACCTGCTCGGCAACTGTCTCATCAACTAGCTCAGCGTCGTGCCCAGCCGATTTAATAAATTTTTTGAAGAAATTTAGAATAACTTTAACCCTTAATTGTTTTGTTCACCCTGCGGCAATAATACCACTTGGCACATTCTAGCCCAAAAGGCAGGTTTCTTTAATATTTGTTTCTAATATAGTAGAATCAGGTACTGATTTATCAGTAATCCTGACACACCAACGTCATAAAATAAAGTCAGGCAAACCTTTTTTTAAACATCTGCACAGGTAATCTATCTATGCACTTGACAGGAAACATTATGTTCAAAAAAATTCTTGATGGTTTAATAAACCAACCTTTACTCACCAGCCTTTTTTTAACAGACTTTGTCGTACTGCTGTTACATAGACCGCCTTTTCTATTCTCTCTGGTCATGCTGGGGGCATTGGTGGCAATGGCGATGTATCTGGGTCAAAAACTCAACTTGTTTAAAGTTTAATTGTCTCAATCAACACAACAAACACCCAACACAACAGGTGCTGATGTCAGGTCTGCACCTGGTTTTTGGCGGTGCATGGCAGCTATTTTGTATGATTTCTTGCTGTTGCTCGCGGTTTTATTTCTTGCCACCGCTTTATTGCTGCCGTTTAATGCCGGTGAGGCGTTCACTTCGAGCCAAATTTTCTATCCTGTTTATTTGTCCATCATTAGCTTTGTGTTTTATGGCTGGTTTTGGACACACGGCGGCCAAACCTTAGGCTTGCGAGCCTGGAACATCAAAGTACTGACTCTCGATCAAAAACCCATCAGCTGGCAGCTGGCCTTCTTGCGTTTTATGGCCGCGCTGTTATCTTGGCTAATGTTCGGACTGGGCTTTGTATGGATAGTCATTGATAAAAACAAATACAGTTGGCACGATCATTTATCCAAAACTGCGCTCTTTCTTCAGTCTAACGCCAAATAAGCTTCGATGCGTCGCTAGCTACCGTAAACATCACTGTTGCCATTCACTTATAATTATGACAAATCCGCTATTCGATCATTCAATTTTACCGCTATTTTCCAAGATCAAACCCAAACATGTCGAACCGGCTATAGATCAGCTGTTAGCGAAAGCCCGTGCAGTTGTTAAGCAGCACCTACAAGCCACTGGCGATTACACCTGGGAAAACCTGATTGATCCCCTGGAAAATGTCGATGACAAGCTCAATAAAGCCTGGTCGCCGGTCAGTCATCTCAATTCGGTGCTCAACAATGACGAATTACGCGCCGCCTACAACGCCTGTTTGCCCAAACTCAGCCAATACGGCACCGAAATGGGTCAAAATGCCGACCTGTTTAACGCTTACCGCAAGATTGCCGAAAGCGAGCAATTTAAAACCCTGGATATTGCCCAGCAAAAAATCATTACCAATGCGTTAAGAGATTTCAAGCTATCCGGCGTTGATCTGGATGCTGACAAAAAACAGCGTTACCAGGACATCAGCCTGGCGTTATCAAAACTGTCCAGCAGTTATGAAGAAAATCTCATGGATGCCAGCAATGCCTGGACTAAATTAATTGCCGCTGCGGAGCAATTGGCAGGTTTACCGGAATCAGCACTGGCACAAGCGCAACAAGCGGCAGCACATGATGATAAAACCGGTTGGCTGCTCACCTTGCAATTCCCGTCGTATTACGCGGTGATGACCTATGCAGATAACCGTGAATTACGCCGCGAAGTCTATACCGCTTACTGCACCCGCGCATCCGATCAAGGCCCTTATGCCGGGCAATGGGATAACTCCGACCTCATGGAGCAAACCCTGGCTTTGCGTTATGAAAAAGCACAGTTATTAGGCTTTAACAATTACGCCGAACTATCATTGGCGACCAAAATGGCTGATACGTCCGAGGAAGTCATCGGTTTTCTGGAAGATTTGGCGACTAAATCCAAACCTCAAGCGCTAACGGACCTAGCCGAATTACGCGAATATGCCAAGCAACATTACGGTATGGAAGACCTTCAACCTTGGGATATGGGCTATTACTCGGAAAAAATGCGCGAGCATAATTATGAATTTTCCGAAGAACAGGTGAAAGCCTACTTTCCGGTTACCCGCGTGTTACCGGGCTTGTTTGCCATCGTCAATAAATTGTATGGCTTGCAAATAACCGAAATTACCGAATTTGATAGCTGGCATCCTGATGTGCAGTTTTTTCAAATCCATGACAACAACGGCCAGTTGCGCGGCCAGTTTTATATCGACCTGTACGCCAGAGCCAAAAAACGCGGTGGCGCATGGATGGATGATTGCGTGAATCGCAAAAAATCTGCCGATGGCATACAAACGCCCGTGGCTTATCTCACTTGTAACTTTACGCCGCCGACCGGTAACAATCCGGCGCTACTGACTCACGATGAAGTCATTACCCTGTTCCATGAATTTGGCCACGGCTTGCACCACATGCTGACACAAGTCGATTATCTGGGTGTCTCCGGCATTCATGGTGTGGAATGGGATGCTGTGGAACTGCCCAGTCAATTTATGGAAAACTGGTGTTGGGAACAAGACGCGCTGGCGTTAATTTCCGGCCATTACCAAACCGGCGCAACACTGCCGCAAGCCCTGTTTGATAAAATGATCGCCGCCAAAAACTTTCAGGCCGGTATGATTATGGTCAGACAACTGGAGCTCTCGCTATTTGATTTTAAAATCCACCAAAACTATAACCCCGAACAAGGTGGCCGTATTTACGAGATTCTAGGACAAGTCCGCGATCAGGTTTCTGTGGTCAAAGCACCTGCCTTCAACCGCTTTGCACACGGCTTTTCACACATTTTTGCCGGTGGCTATGCAGCCGGTTATTACAGCTACAAATGGGCAGAAGTATTATCCAGCGATGCTTTCTCGTTATTTGAAGAACTGGGCATTTTTAATGCCGAAGTCGGCAATGCCTTCCTGACTAACGTACTGGAAAAAGGCGGCAGTGCCAATGCGATGGAATTATTTGTTAACTTCCGTGGCCGCAAACCCAGTATTGATGCCCTGCTCCGACACAACGGCATTGCTGCATGAAATACAAAGACCTGCGTGATTTTATCCAGCAACTGGAAAAACAGGGTGAGTTAAAACGCATCACCGTGCCGATTGATCCGTATCTGGAAATGACGGAGATTTGTGATCGCACCCTAAAAATGGGTGGCCCGGCCTTATTGTTCGAAAACCCTACGGGCTACAATATTCCGGTACTGGGCAATTTGTTTGGCACACCGCGCCGCGTTGCGATGGGGATGGGCGCTGAATCGGTGACTGAACTGCGCGGTATCGGTGAGCTGCTGGCGTATTTGAAAGAGCCTGAACCGCCCAAAGGCATGAAAGATGCCTGGGAGAAATTCCCTATCTTCAAACAGGTCATGAACATGGCTCCGAAACTGGTAAGTTCGCCGCCATGTCAGGAAGTGATTCGACAAGGCGATGAAATCGATTTGAGTGTTTTCCCTATCCAGACGTGTTGGCCGGAAGATGCTGCACCGCTGATTACCTGGCCATTGGTGATTTCTAAAGGCCCAAATAAAGAACGGCAAAATCTGGGCATTTACCGTATGCAGGTGATCGGCAAAAACAAGGTTATCATGCGCTGGCTGGCGCATCGCGGCGGTGCGCTGGATTTTAGGGAATGGCAACAAGCACACCCTGGCCA
>NZ_FUKJ01000014.1 GCF_900163745.1 Crenothrix polyspora | reverse complement strand
ATACACCTTACCGGTGAGCGGGAACACGTCATGTTTACGGTCTGCGGTAAAAATCCCCCAGTTTGCACCTATCACGCCTTCCAGGGCATCTTTCCAAGGCTGGTTGAAAGCTTCGACGATGTTGTAATCAAACTTGTTTTCGGCAGCCACTTTGAGCAGGCCACGGATAAATTGCGCTTCATTGGTGACGCTAGGCACGGACCAACCGCGCTGCCGACCGACACTTGGCCAGCCGGATTCGCCGATCAAGATGGGTTTTCCGGGGGCAATCGCTTCGGCTTCTTTGCGGACAATGTTATAGACTCTGGCGATATGCGCGGGTGCCTGGCTGACAGGAATCGGCTCATCTTCCCAGTAAGGCAAAATGTGGATGGTGATAAAGTCGACTTCATTGATTAATTGCGGATTTTTCATGTACATCGACCAGACATCGGCATAAGAAACCGGCTGTTTTACTGCCGCTTTTACTTGACGGATATAGCCGATCAGTTCCTCCACTTCCATCTCGCCACGCAATAATACTTCGTTGCCGACCATCACTCGTTTGACCACATCGGGATAGGTGTTGGCGGCATGAATAAGCTCTTGCAATTCAATGGGAATATCTTTTTTAACGGAACCTATCCAGGCGCCTTGAATCATTTCCAAACCGTGTTTTCTGGCCAGTGCCGGTATGGTATTGAACACCCGCGCACTGGAATAAGTGCGGACGGTATGGGTTTTTGGGGCTAACAGGCGCAAGTCTTCATCGATTTGCTCAACCGTAGGAAACTTCTCTTCCAATGGATTTTGGCCGGTACGAAACGGCGCAAACGATAGGCTGTTCAGCTTGCCTTGCGGCACATCCTGGCCTACATCTTGAGGTAAGTTGATTAACCAGGCCAACAGCCCATTAATTAAAATAATCAGGGCGGCGATTAGAAATATTCTCATAGCGGGTTATCTACTCCACAACGTTGGTAGTGTGATGCGTGCTAGGGCAAGCGGCGTTAGAACCGGAACATTGTAGGGCATTTATGGCTAACTGACCTAGTTCGGTGTGATGCAAAATTTTCCTGAACTGTTCCGCGAGGTACTTTGGGCCTAGCGTAAATACGTATACTGGCGTGCTGGTGTGCGTGCCGGTTGCCCACACGGTACTTTGCTTACTGGAGACAGCCTGGCCTAGCAGGTTTTCGCGTTTTTCCATATTGCTCATATAAAACGCATCATTAACCGGCATGACTGGAATGGCTTTTGCGCTCGCTGGTTTATCCGGCTGGTCATTAGGATTTACCTGGGTTTTCAGAATCGTTGTCGCCTCAGTTTCGGTAATGGTAAACAATGTGTAACGGTTGACCAGTTCGGCCAGTGCGCGAGGGGTTTTCTGTGCTGTGGGTAATGCGTCAAATTCGGCAAAAATATTGTGATAGCTGCGTTGCTGGGCATACAATTTGTCCAGTATCGCTGGAGCGCCGAAGTTGTAATGGGGCTTGAACAGTGTACCCCCGGCAAATGCCTTGCCCGGCAACTTTCGACCTACCGGAAGATTGGCGTTGGAATAGCTAAAGCCAAAACCGCCGGTTTCATGGTCGGCGGTGACGATAACCAGTGTATCATTGCGATTTTTCACCCAATCCAGAACAGCGTTGAGGGTGTCATTAAAGCGTAGCATTTCGTGTAATAGCAAACCGGTATCGTTGCGGTGACACGCCCAGTCGATTTGACCGGATTCTATCATCAGGAAAAAACCTTTCGGATTATGATCCAGGATTTCCAGGGCTTTTTCCGACATTTCTTTTAACGTTGGCTCGGTACGTTTTGGAGCATTTTTGTTTTGATTTTCAGCAATGCCATCAGCCATGCCGGAACCGGCAAACAATCCCAAGGTTTTGCCACGCGCGTGTTGCAATTGTGCGGTGTTAAACGCCAGTGTGTAGTTTTTTTGCTGGGCGGTATACAGCAGGTTTTTATTATCTTTGCGCTCTGATTTCACCGGAAAGCTGTGTTCTATCAGTTGCTCTAATTGCTGGTGAACAGGTTCTTGTTTATGGGTCGCCTGTTCGGGTATCCAATTACTGAATCCACCCGATAGCATAACATCCGGCTCTACGGCTAATAAGTCTTCAGCAATGTCATTTTCCTGGCTGCGATGCGTTTGGTGCGCGGCAAACGCAGCGGGGGTGGCGTGAGTAATTCTCGTATCAGAGACTAAGCCGGTCGCTTTACCCAGCCGTTTGGCTTGTTCGATAATATTAATTTGCGGATTGCCATCCTTATCCAGCCCCAACATTTCTGAGCCAGCAAATTTGCCGGTTGCCAGTTGTGTGGCGGAGGCGGCGGAATCAGTCACCAAAGCATTGTCGGGGTAAGTTAAAGAAATACCCAGTTGCCCCTGATCCAATAGGCGATCCAGCGCGGTACGGTGATTAGCGATAATGCTATGGGGGGCTTGCCTTGCGTAGGACAACAATAAACCGACTTGCTGCGGCCCCATGCCGTCGCCAATAATTAGAATGACATTTTTTACGGTGGGTTCAGCGGGTGTGTGGGTTGTCAGCTCTGAGCAGCCTAGCAAGGCAACACTTAAAAAACAAGCTAGCCATTTTACTGGTTTTAATGTTGGCATTGAGTCGGTTCTCTAAAAAGAGTTATGCCCCACGCTGAATCGCCAGTGAATATATAGCAAAAATAAGATATTTTTACAGTACACAAAATTACAGGCGCTAGTCAGGAATAAAATTGCGATAGTTTCGTCTGTTATTGGCATATTTTTATTATCGGCAACACATGTAATTTGAATAACTGATGGAAGTTTTTTCTTCGTGGCCTTAATCAATCAAAGTAATTCAACACATCCATCGCCTTATGGGGAATTCCAATGATGTCTATGCCACCGACATCATTAAACACATAAAAAATCAGGTGTGAGCCTTGCAAATAGCAATAATAACCCCGTTCAAGTCAGGTCGGTGCTTACCCAATTGGGGTTGTTCTGCCAGCCATTTAAAACCAAATCTTGCAGGTACTGGTTGCGTTGCCGTACTCCCCATTGGCGTAGCGTATAACGGCCTATGGACTTTAGGTCTTCAAGGGCGCGTGGTGTAAGCCGGTAGTTGCCCGTCATGCTTCATCATCCAGTTCCTGGATAAGGGCATTGATGGAATAACCCTGCACAAACTCACCTTGCCTGGCTTGTGCGACACCTTCGGCTAAATGCCCCCGTAAAGCATTCAACTTAATTTTCCGCTCTTCCAGAACCCGTAGGGCATCGCGTACCAATTCGCTGGCAGAACCATAACGCCCACTGGCTATCTCGTTTTTAATGAAAGCCTCCCAATGTTCACCCAGGCTTAAACTTGTTGTTGCCATAATGCGGCCTTTTATATTCATATTTACCAGATATGAATATAACTTATTTTATTTTGTACAGCCAGCAAAAATATTTCCCTGATGGAAAGAAGGATAAGTTGTTCATAAATTTTATAAATACCACTATGAATAAAGATCATTTATCAGCCCAAGTTTAATAGCGTATTGTTGCCATGAATCATTTTTACATGGGAGTACTGTTATGAAAATCATTACCATGCTGGCAACCGTCGTGTTGCTGTCTGCCGTTAACGGAACGGCGTTTTCAAATCCTGGCAAGGGTGATATGGCCAATGGTCAAAACTGCCCTGTTACTGAAACTGAAAAATCCACTTACGACATCATAGCCAAGCTCGATAACGCCCCAGGAAATGTCACCGTGACTGAAGATGGTCGTATTATCATGAGTTTGCACCAGTTTTATCAACCACAGTACACCGTAGTTGAATATAAAAACAAGACACTGGTGCCGTTTCCCAATAAGGAATTGTCCGGCACAGGCTCAAAGTCGGCCTTAAAATTGGACTCGGTATTGGGTATCCGCTCAGCCAACGGTATCGTCTGGATGCTGGACAATGGTATGCGTGGTGGTGTAACACCTAAGCTGGTAGGCTGGGATATAAAAACCAATAAGCTGCATCAAATCATAAAATTACCTGCACCAATAACGCCAGTCGATGCGTTTGTGAATGATTTTGTCGTCGATACCAAACACAGTCATATTTTTATCAGCGATCCTGCCGATGGAGCCAATGCCGCACTCATTGTTGTCAACCTGAAAACAGGCCTGGCAAGGCGTGTCCTGGAAGGCAATCCCAGTGTTTTACCTGAAGCGATTGACCTTATCATCGACAACACCCCCATACAGGTCAAGGACAGTGCCGGGAAACTGAGTCGGCCGCATATCGGTGTCAACCCCATTACCGAAGATTTGAACAACGAGTGGGTGTATTTTGGCCCTATGCACGGACATAACCTGTACAGGATAAAAGCTGACGATCTGGCGAATGAATCATTGGATGCCAAGCTATTGGCCGACCGTGTCCAGCGCTATAGTGAAAAGCCCATTTCGGATGGTATCAGCATAGACAAAGACAATAATATCTATCTGGGTGAATTGGCTGAAAATGCCATTGGTGTGATTGCACCGGACAGAAAATACCGGCGGCTGACACAATGCCCTAATTTGTCTTGGGTGGATTCATTCAGCTTTGGATCAGAAGGCAAACTTTACGCAGTAGTTAACCGCTTGCACCAGTCTGCCACTTTGAATGGTGGCGTAGAAACGGCCAAGCCGCCCTTTTTTCTGTTGCAGGTAAAAGCCTTGGCAGATGGCTTGCCTGGACGTTAAAGCAACCTTTATGTAGCATCAATTGTTTTTCCTATGGCCATTATTTTGTCGCGCAACCATTGATGGGCTGGGTCTTTGTCCCGTAAGGGATGCCAGATCATGCACAAATCATAATCCGGAAGGTCAATGGGCACGGGAAATACGGCCAACGGCGCAAACTGGGTAAATTGCTCGGCAATACGGAACGGCAACGACAGGATCATGTCGGTTTTGGAAACGATTAAGGGAGCGGACAAAAAATGCGGGACAATTAGCTTGACGCGCCGTTCCAAACCCAGTTCTAGCAATTTTTGATCTATCACACCTACGTTACTACCGGTTCGAGAAATTAGCATGTGCGGTATCTCGACAAACTCTGTCAATGAAGGCGGCTGTCTGAGTAACGGATGATTGTGCCTAACCACACAGGCCATACGGTCGCTGAACAAGTTTTGGCAACGTAAATGTGCAGGCGGGCTTAACACCGACTTGAAGCCCAACACCACATCCAGACTGCCGTTTTCCAATTGCGTCACCGGAAATGAGCTTTCGGTACGTTTGATGTGAAGGTCAATGCCTGGCGCTATCCTTTCAATAAGCCCTGATAATTCAGGTATCAACAGAAACTCCATGTAGTCGGTGGCAGCAATGACAAAACGGCGTTGGCTGGTGGCCACCTCAAATTCCTCTGGCGGCTTAAAGAGCTGTTCCATCTCAGATAATAACCCACGCACCGGTTCAATCAAGGCCAATGCCCGTTGTGTTGGCTTCATACCCGCAGGTGTTTTCACCAACAAGGGGTCATCCAGTTGTTGGCGTAAGCGGTGCAAGATATGGCTCATGGCCGATTGGGTTATGAACATGCGCTCAGCAGCACGTGTTACGTTTAGCTCCTGCATCAACACGTCAAAAGCAAGCAACAAATTTAGGTCAAATGTTCGTAAGCTGGACATGGGGGGCATTATTATCCTGATTAGTGGATGAGGTGCTCTTATGGTAGCTAAAAGCTAACACAAGAATGCTATGAATTGTGGCCATGCCCACATGAAAATTCATCATTTAACAAAGCCACAAATTCTGCGTACTGTATCCCCTAAGCGTGTTGTCCGCCCGCATTGGCTACTGTGTCACCGTACAGTGGTCAATCCCACTGACAACACGCTAACTGTTCCGGATATAGCTTTTTACCTTATCCATCACTGTTGTTAGGAGGACATTATGTCAGCAAATCTCTCAAAACCTACGTTTAAGCCATATACTGGTGAGAAGGCGCGTATCACCCGTGCTTACGACTACCTGATCCTAGTATTGGCGCTGTTCCTGTTCATCGGTTCTTTCCATCTGCATTTTGCCCTCACTGTGGGCGACTGGGATTTTTGGGTAGACTGGAAGGACAGGCAATGGTGGCCATTGGTCACCCCACTCATTGGCATTACCTTTCCGGCGGCAGTACAGGCCGTACTATGGAGTAACTTCCGTTTGCCATTGGGTGCAACCCTGTGTGTTGCCTGTTTGTCGATAGGTACCTGGATTGCCCGCGTCTTCGCATACCACTACTGGAATTATTTTCCCATCAACATGGTGATGCCATCGACACTGCTGCCTAGTGCGCTGGTCTTGGATGGTATCCTCATGTTAAGTAATAGCCTGACAGTGACCGCTATTTTTGGGGGTTCTGCGTTCGCCTTACTGTTCTACCCTGCCAACTGGCCTATCTTCGGCATGTTCCATGTCCCCGTTGAAGCGGGCAATAGCCAGTTGACCCTGGCCGATATGTTCGGTTTTCAGTATATCCGTACCGGTATGCCGGAGTATTTGCGCATCATAGAACGCGGGACATTACGGACATACGGACAAATTGCAACGCCGCTATCAGCCTTCTGCTCGGCCCTGTTATGCACTTTGATGTACACCTTATGGTGGCATATCGGCAAGTGGTTTGCCACGACCCGGTATCTTAAAAGAATCTAAAGGAGAAGACGATGAAAACAATCTGGCTAAATAACCCGTGTGCGACGCGGGTTAAAACCACCCCCTACCCAAATACCAAAGAACTGCAACAGAAACTTACCAAAGGTTTGTTGCTCCTGGGTACGATCCTTTCGGTGTACCTGCTCACACTCCAACCAGTCATGGCGCACGGGGAAAAGAACCTGGAACCCTATGTCAGGATGCGTACCGTACAATGGTATGACGTGCAATGGTCCAAGCAAAAGTTCAATGTCAACGATGAAGTGGTTGTAACCGGAAAATTTCATGTGGCGGAGGACTGGCCGATCAGTGTACCCAGACCGGATGCAGCCTTCTTGAATATCTCAACGCCTGGCCCTGTCCTGATCCGTACCGAGCGTTATTTAAACGGCAAACCTTACATGAACTCGGTGGCCTTACAACCAGGTGGTGACTACGACTTCAAGGTTGTCCTGAAAGGACGCTTACCAGGACGTTACCACATCCATCCTTTCTTTAACCTGAAGGATGCAGGGCAAGTCATGGGGCCTGGCTCATGGCTGGATATTGCAGGCGATGCCAGCGATTTTACCAATAACGTCCAGACCATCAATGGCGAGTTGGTCGATATGGAAACCTTCGGGTTGGGTAACGGTATCTTCTGGCACAGCTTTTGGACTTTGTTAGGTACTGCCTGGCTGCTTTGGTGGGTACGCCGCCCCTTGTTTATTGAGCGTTACCGGATGCTGCAAGCAGGGTTGGAAGATGAATTGGTGACTCCATTAGACAGAAACATTGGTAAGGCAATAGTCATCGGCGTGCCTGTGCTGGTATTTATGTTTTACACCATGACAATGAACAAATATCCCAAGGCCATACCTTTGCAAGCCTCACTAGACCAAATCTTACCCCTTTCTGCCCAAGTCAATGCCGGCGTGGTCGATGTAGAAACGGTGCGGACAGAATACCGCGTCCCCAAAAGATCGATGACTGTAAGCTTAAAGATCAAAAATGGCAGCGACAAGCCGATTCAGATAGGTGAATTTGCAACGGGTGGTGTACGCTTCCTTAACCAATCTGTGCCTGCACATGACCTGAACAATGCAGAAAGCGTTATCGCAAAAGAAGGCTTGATATTGGATAACCCAGTGCCCATCCAGCCTGGCGAACAACGCACGGTGTTAATGACCGCAGGCGATGCCTTGTGGGAGTCAGAGAAACTGGACGGCCTGATTAACGATGCCGACAGCCGGATTGGCGGTTTGGTCTTTTTCTTCGACAGTGAGGGTGAGCGATATATTTCCAGCATCACCTCGGCTGTCATTCCTAAATTTGATTAACCACTTAAAAGGTAATTGTCATGGCTACAACCACTGAAAAAATCAAGGTAATAACCGAACAGGCCAAAATGCCACCCTGGTATTTGAAGGACTTATACCGCTATCTGTCGGCTTTCGGCATACTGACCGTTATCTATATGGGTTTCCGTATTTATCAAGGGGCGTATGGTGTCTCAACAGGATTGGATTCAACCGAACCCGATTTTGATGTCTACTGGATGCGATTGTTTAACTTTAACGTGACGTTCGTTACGCTGTTTGCGGGTGTGTCATGGGGATGGTTATGGTTTACACGGGATAAAAACCTGGACAAGCTCGAACCTAAGGAAGAAATCCGCCGCTATTTTACGTTGACCATGTTCATTAGCGTCTATACCTTTGCTGTATATTGGGCTGGCAGTTACTTTGCCGAGCAAGATAACTCCTGGCATCAGGTCGCTATCCGAGACACGCCTTTTACCGCCAACCATATCATTGAGTTTTATTTCAATTTCCCGATGTACATCATTCTTGGCGGTTGCGCCTGGCTTTATGCCAGAACACGGCTGCCACTTTATGCTAAAGGCATTTCACTGCCGTTGACGCTGGCTGTCGTCGGGCCTTTCATGATACTGGTGAGTGTCGGTTTTAATGAATGGGGGCATACCTTCTGGTTTCGTGAGGAGTTTTTTGCTGCACCGATCCATTACGGCTTTGTGATTGGAGTTTGGTTTGCTCATGGCGTAGGCGGTATATTGCTGCAAGGTGTGACCCGTTTGATTGAGTTGCTAGACGGACAGGAAGACGTGGCTTAATTCATAAACCGATAAGTTAAGGAAACACCTCGCTATGGAAAATA
>NZ_FUKJ01000152.1 GCF_900163745.1 Crenothrix polyspora | reverse complement strand
GGTAGCCTTGGCGAATTATTTAGTGCCAAATTTATAGGCTGTATCTTCAGAACCACCACCAAAGTTTGGTTTTGGTTTCTCTTTTGTCATTTCAGCTTTAGCTTCATTCATAGCAGTAGTTGCCGCTGCAAAATCACCTTTTTTGCCTGCTTTTTTAGCTTTTTTCATTCTTTCAGCAACTCTTTGTAAACCAGGAGATTGGCCTTTCATGCCTTGATCTTTCGCAACTAATACACCTTGCTCAGCCAAAGAAGTTACGGTAGTTCCATCACTGTTCTTAGCCGCTTCAATTATTTTATCGGTGATACCAAGAAGTTCTGTAAAATCTTCGTTCATTGGGCTGCCGGCAGCAAAAGCAGTCAATGCGAATGAAGACATAACTAACGCAATCAATATTTTTCTCATAATTTTCCTGTGGATTTATAGTAATAAAGCGGGTACATGCCTAATTTTTCATAATCAGGCCTGTAGTCATACGTCATCAGAATACTCTTTTTTCGTTTACACGTCTATCAACAATCGCATATTGATAAAAATCAAATAAAATAAAAAAATTTTGGTCTATGTAAAAAATATATAAATTGATACCGTCTATCTTTTATGATAAGAGATTGCCACGACATCAACCTAACAATTTTGATGCCGTAAATTTAAGAGTAACAACAACCGAAACGTAAAACAGCGATCATTGCCATGAATTGGGACATAGTTTCAGAACAGATTTCAAACGCAACCGGCAGTACTTTTAAAATAGTATCGGCACACCCTGTCTCAGGCGGCGACATTAATACAGCGGTGCGCTTACAAGGCCGTCATCAATCCTATTTTGTTAAATTGAACAACGCCGCATTAATAAACATGTTTGAAGCGGAATTTAACGGTTTGCAGGAAATGGCCAATACCGAAACGGTGAGCGTGCCCCGCCCCATTGTCTGTGGCAAAATAGAAAACCAGGCTTTTTTAGTGCTGGAATACATCGAATTCGGTGCAGCCAGCAAGGCGGCTGATCGCCTGTTAGGCCAACAGCTGGCTCTACTGCATCAAAAACGGCAGCCCTATTATGGTTGGCATCGTGATAATACCATCGGCAGTACCCCGCAAATTAACAGCCCACAGGATGATTGGCTGAGTTTTTGGCGCAACAATCGCCTCGCGTTTCAATTAAAGCTGGCGGCAAAAAAAGGCTATACCGGACGCTTACAAACGCTGGGTGAACAACTTTGCAGCGACATGAACGCTTTGTTTGCCGGATACACCATCCAGGCCTCACTGATACACGGTGACTTATGGGCTGGCAATGCCGCCGTTGACAGCCAAGGTCAACCGGTAATATTTGATCCGGCTTGTTACTATGGCGATAGGGAAGCAGATATAGCCATGACCGAATTATTCGGCGGCTTCAGTCAGGATTTTTACGCCGGTTATCAACAGGTCTGGCCATTGGATGACGGCTACAAGACCCGCAAAAACCTCTATAACCTGTACCACATTTTAAATCACCTGAATCTGTTCGGCGGCGGCTATTTAAGACAAGCCGAAAATAGGATGGTGCAGCTTATTGCAGAAATGACTTAACCAATGGTCACCACAGATGCCGCCTCTGCACCAGAATAGTCACAACTCTTTTCGTGCCTTTTGTGTTTTTCGTGGATCACGGTTTTTCATTGGACGTGCGAACATCAGCGACTAATATCATCCTCAACGACATTACCACTTTTTAACTCTTGCTGACCTAAAATAGAAGATAACCACGCTTCGGCGGTTGCACGGTTAATAGTCAGAACGCTGGTTGGGAAAATTCCAATGGCTAATACCAAAATAGCAGGCACGACTAACACAAGCAATTCACGCGGACGTAAATCAGTCATCTGACTCACATGACGGCTAACAGGCCCCAAAAAGGCCTTTCGCGTAAACGACAGCATAGTCGCCGCACTCAGAACCGCCCCCACTAAAGCAGTAATTGCCAGGCTGGAATGGGATTGCAAGGCACTCATAAATAGCAGCAATTCAGCAGGAAAACCGTTGGTGCCGGGAATGCCAATACTGGCCAACATAAACAAAAAATAGCAACAGGTTAATCGAGGCATAATTTTAGCCAAACCGCCTAAATGTATCAGTTCAGTACTGCCCAATCGATGCTGGATAAAGCCTGCAATCAGCATTAAGGAACTGGCGACCAGGGTAAAATTGAGCAATTGCAAAATCGCCCCCTGAATACCCTGCATATTTAAAGCGGCAATACCCACCACCACCAAACCGACATGACTGATACTGGCGTATGCCAATAACTGCCGTAAATTGCTTTGCCGCAAGGCTATCAAACCGGCATAAATCAGTGTCACGCCACCGACTATACCCAAGGCCCAACTGTATTCCACTGCCGCTGAAGGTGCTAACGGCAAGGCAAAGCGGATCAAGCCATAAACACCCAGCTTAATGCCAACCAGCAATGCGGTCGTATGGGTTGATCCTTCCATGGCAACCGTAGGCAACCAGGTATGAAAAGGCAGCAAAGGCGCTTTGACAATAAAACCCAGCAACAGCAAGAAAAACACAATGGCTTGTAAATGATCCGGTAAAGGTGTTTTCAATAGTATCGGCAAACTAAACGCCAGTTTTCCAGCCACGCCATCCTGTAAACTGTCAGCATGATTAAGCGCCAGGATAATAATGGCCATCAACAACGACACACCGCCAAACAGCATAAATAGCGTGTACTTGATTGCCGCCAAACGCCGCTCGGCTCCTATGCCCCACAAGCCAATCAAAAAGAAAATCAGCGGCAAGGTAAGTTCCCAAAACAAAAAGAACAACACCATATCCAGGGCGCAAAATACCCCTAAGGTAATACTTTCCAGCGCCAACAAGAGCGCCAGATGAAAGCGTGATAAATGTTGTATCGCGTTCCAGGAGGCCAACATGGCCATCAACGTTAACAGCGCCGTCATCGGTAAAAACAATACCGAAATACCATCGATACCAATCAGATACTGCACATTCAGGCTGGGTATCCACGCATAGTGCTCAACCAGTTGAAAGCCGGCATCATCGGGATTAAACCGCTGTACGGCCAGCAGGGTTAACATCAGTTCTATACCGGCAATGCCTAGCCCGATTTTTTTCGCCAGCCCCACATCGCGCAGCAAGCCAATCAACATCGCACCAAGCAAAGGCAACAGAATAATACTACTCAACAGTGGAAAACTGGCTTCACTCATGGGGTATCGTCTTTTTCCAAAGTATCATCACTGTCCGGCGCAAGCATAGGGGCGCTCTGCGGTGCGCCATGCACAGGATATTGTTCGTGCATCGCAACCGCTTCCTGATCTATAAAATTCAGCCACGGTGTTGTATAAAATCCAGTGCCAATCAAGGCCGTGCAAATAATGCCTGCAATAATGCGCTCTGTTCTGACCGGATGCTGTTTACTGTGCGCTGGATGATACGCCCGTTTAGGGGTAGCAAAGAAAATGCGCTGAAAAGCCCATAATAAAAACGCTGCCGCCAAAACATTGCCGATTAAAATACCGATAGCGATCAACCAGCCATCTTCTTCAATCACCCCTTCAATCAAAAGATGCGCGGCATCAAATCCCGGTGTACCGGGCATTACCATCGTGGTCAGCGCGGAAATCATAAACAGAAAAGCCAAATGTGCATGGCTATCAAACAGTCCGCCCAGACGCGGCAGAAAAGACGTGCGGGTGCGTTCATAAATTAAACCGCTGCTAAACAACATGCCTGCTGTGGCCAAACCATAGGAGACAGAAAGCAATAGCGTACCTTCCAGGCCGTAATCGTTAAAACAAAACACACCGATGATTAACATGCCGGTATGGCTAATCACTGCAAAAGCCAGCAAGCGGCGAATATTGATCTGCATCAGCGCCAGTATTGCCCCGTAAAACACACTCAACAACCCTAAAATCAGCACAAAGTTGGCCCATTGCTCAGCAACGCCTGGGATCATCGGCAAAATAAAGCGTATCACCGCATACACGCCCAGCTTCAAGCCCACCAGAAAAACAAAAGCACTGGCCACCGTACCCTGCTCCGCCAATACCGGCAACCAGCCGTGAAAAGGAAACAACGGCATTCGTATGGCAAAACCATAAAACAGCAGGATAAAAATCAGCGTTTCATCATGCAAATAGACACTGTTTTGTTTTAAGGTCAGCCAATCGAAAGTCAAATTGTGTTCAGAATCGATCAGGCCAAACGCCAACAGCAAAAAGCCACACAATGTCATCAACAAACCACTGACCCAGTATTGCAAGACATAACGAATGGCACGCTGGCGGTACTGCCCCGTACCCGCGCATAAAGTCAAAACAATTACCGGCAGCAATTCCAACACACACCAAAGCCAAAATTGCAGGACATTCAAGGCGGTAAAAGCCCCCATCAACACACATTCGTAAACCAGCACACTGGCGATAAACAGGCGGTCGGTGGCATGTCGGGTAATTAAGGTATACACCAGGGTCAACAACGTTAACAGCGCAGTGAGCGGAATAAACAAAATATTGGCACCATCAACACCCACGCTATAACTAAGCCCTGCCAACTGAAATTGTTCCGCCAGTTGTATGGCAAAATTACCGGTATCAAATACCATTAACAGATAAATACTCAGCGCCATATTGGCTAACGTGGCAGCAAAGCCTATCCGCAAGGCCATCTCAGCCGTTTTGAAACGCCAAACCGCAAGCGCCGCCAACAGGGGAATCAGGGTTAGCGTGGTTAGCAACGGAAAGGCCGCAGACTCCGACCACAACTTAATCGTCATGTCCATTGTTTTAAAAGGTGACCAACAAGGTGATAAAGACAAACAACACCAGATAACGCGGGCGTAATACCGTGCGTTCAATCTGGTTAACGATGTACCCTAACTGGCGATTCTTCTTATCTGCGCCTTGACTTATGCCGCGTAACACTAAATGATCTTCCAGCCAGTGCATCAACGCTGCCGTCCATTGCGTCAATTTTCCGGCCAAGCCACTGCCGTGGGCGAAATCATCAACATCATTATCCAGATGTGCGCCGATGGATTTTTCCTCTAGCTGTGCCAATGTAGCGGCAGCACGCATGACAGGCGCTGAAACCGCCATAAATCGATCTAACTCATGCTCATCAAAATAACTCAAATCATGCGCCAACTGTTGAACGGGCTTGACCAAGCCCCAGTCGATCATTTGATCCAGCCAAAAGCGCTGTACGGAAGCGACATAAAGCCAGCGCGATTTCGCTAAAAACGGCGACACTGGTCGTATAGGATTATCAAGGACATTGTGTAATAACGAAGGGGCAGTTAATACCTGATAGCCACGCACAATCGCATGTGCAGCAAGATGCCAACTGGCCAGTTGCCAAAATCCCAGGCCACATTCAACAAACATCAGTCCCAATTGACCCGATGTTGCAAACACCAAAGAAGACTTTACGTCGGTTTGTGTCAGCCCTACCAAAAAGCTATAGATTGCCGTCAGCAAACCAACGGCAACCAGTAAACTCATCACCAGCGGCGCTTGTTCAAACAGAGTATGCAAAAAAATCACCAGAAAAATACCGGCATGGATCATCACCGCACCGTAAAACGCGGCACTCGACGGCGTAGGGCCTTCCATCGCCCTGGCCAGCCACGGTGTAAACGGCAGTTGTGCCGATTTTGCAAATGCAGCGAGGGCAAAACAAAAGCTAATCGCTGTCGCATCGCCAACTTCCAAAGCTATTGATGCATTGTTAATATCCAGCCAGTTAACACTGCCCGTCCACACCACATTCAAACCAATACCGAGCACAAAGCCCGCATCACCGACACGGTTGGTGACAAACACCCGCGTCGCATTGGTAACGGCAATAGGGCGGTCGTAATGATAGGCAATCAACAGATAAGAGCATAAACCGGCAAGCTCCCAGCCTATAAAAGTCATCACCGCACTGCCCGACAACACCAGTAACAACATGGCGGACGCGAACACATTAAACACAAAGAAAAACCGGAAATAGCCTGTTTCCCTGTGCATATAATTGACCGAAAAACGCATGATGATAGTGAGCAACACTGCAAACAGTGCCGCGATACGCACATTAAACCCGGTGCTAATAAAATTGACGGACACGATCAAGGTATCGCAACGTAGCCATTCGCCAGCATTAAAAGTGCCGGTATTTTTGCCGAGCAGATCAGCAGCCAGCAACACCAGCGACATCAAGCACGATAGCGTCATTGCCCACAGGCTAATATCGGCGGTCAGCGTTTCCTTGTTTTCACCGCTGAATACCCGACAAAAATTGCCCATGCCAACAATAATACCCGCCAGCAAGGGTAATAATGGAATGAAAACAGTTAAGCCATCCATCGTTTAAACTCGCATACGGTCGGGTTGTTTGATTAAAGCAGGTGCTACCGGCTGTGTCTGGCCGTGATAACAATCCGGTGACGTGTCAAAAACCGGCAAACTTTCTGCACTCACTTGCCAGGGCACAAAACCAACACCGCGCTCAAACGTGTATATCGTGCCGTCATCAGGATCTTTAACACTCAGATACACCCAACCACCACCAATCAATTCGGCCAAGCTTTCCTGACGCTGATAAATTTTTTCCAGTACGGACGTTTTGGCTTCCACCACAATCTGCAAACGCATGGCTTCGTGAATTTCAACCATTTGTAGGGGTAAACCGGTACGTAAGTCACTACTCGTACCTTCCATAATGCCAAACAAGCCCGTCACGTTATGAGGTATTTTGGTACCACATCCAAAGCGATCATTATCAATGGTGGAAAAATAATATTCCAGGCTGATACCTGCCCCGACCGGACCTGCGGTCAATAAAATATTTTCCAGGATAGTGCCTTCTGGGTCTTGGGTTGGATCATAAGAAATCAAAAACGGGCGACGATCCAAAAACAACCCCTGGGTTAAAGCACGTCGACCGATTATCGCCGCCGCATTACTGGCATGACCGAATTCAGGGCGTACCTGACTTAAATCCTGCGCCCTCAAGGTGGTATGCCTAAAAGACTCAGCAGGAGCTGCGTTACGCTCTGCCGAAGCAAAACGTCTGCTACGTTCATGGGCTGACAAGGCTTGTGCTTGGCTAATTTGGGTTCTGAAACACTGAAAATCCTCTTGTAGCAACGCGGGTATTGTCGCCAAATCGTACCAGGTCATGGCATCGCTACAGGTATCATGCTGTGTGCCCACAAACCAAGTGTCATCAGGAATAATGATATTTTGTCTTGCCAGCAATACACGAATCTCAGGTCGATTCGCCATCGCGGCAAACACCCGTGCATTCGGCCCGCCTTGCCGACCACCACACGCGCCGCAATCGTGGGCTGCTTCATGTGGATTGTTCTGACTGTTTGAGCCATGCCCTGATAAGGCAATAATTCGTGCAAAACCATCAGTAAGCCCTGTCA
>NZ_FUKJ01000073.1 GCF_900163745.1 Crenothrix polyspora | reverse complement strand
GTTCGCGGTTAACGACAACCAGGCTGCCATCACGGCTTGCTGTCTTGAGCGTTGCGAGCTTCATTTCCAGGAATCCACATAGCCGGCCCATTCGATGGTTTCGGCCTGTTGGGAGATTTCCAGCGTATCTCGGGTATCAATCATCACCGCGACCTCATCTGTCATCGTCCCGCGTTTTTTATCGGCATTTTGCAAGGCTTTCGGGTGCGGGCCGTGCGGAATGCCACTAGGGTGCAAGGTCATCATGCCGGGATAGATATGATCCCTGGAAAAAAACTGCCCGGCATGGTAGAAAATCAGTTCGTCATAATCGTCATTGCTGTGGAAAAAGGGTACGTTCAAGGCGTTGGGGTCAGTTTCAAAAGGCCTTGGCACAAAGGTGCAGACGACAAAACGGCTGGTGGTAAAGGTAGTATGTGCCGAAGGCGGTAGGTGGTAGCGGTGGCTCATCAGCGGCCTGATGTCGCGCCAGTTAAGGCGAACCGGCATTAAGCTGCCATGCCAGCCCACGGCATCCAGGGGGTTGAACGCATAGGTGATTGTACTAAGATGGTTACCTTTTTTGACCACCACCCGCCATTGCGCTTCATTTTGTTGGCCGATGAAGGCATCGTTAATTTTCGGTGTCGCCAAGATGGCCGGATCGAAAAGCGCATGATGGCCAACCAGGCCTTTCTCTGGTAACCGGTAACTATCATGGGTCGCTTCTATCATCAGGGCGCTGACGGGGGCCTGCACATCCATACGCCACATTGTTCCACGCGGCAACATCACATAATCGCCCTCACTAAAACTTAAGTGGCCATAGTCACAGAATAATTCACCCATACCCTGATGCACAAACATCAGTTCATCGCCGTCGGCATTGCGCACCAAATGATCCATATCACTTGCCAGCTTCATAAAGCGTATTTGTGTGTTGGCGTTGCTGAACAACAGGTGGGCATCCCAAGGACAGCTCCCTAAAAGCGCCAGTTTTTTAGTGTCAAATGCGTGGGGGCGTAAATGGCCTTCAACCGTTAACCAACTTGTGGGCGGGTGGCGATGATACATCTGGCTGGCGGGGCCATAAAAGCCTTCCTTACCTAATTCCCGTTCATAAGTATTTGTTGGAAGATCAGTATGCGCTTGCCTGGAGGCAATGCCTTCCACTTTGGGACTAGTGATCCACGGCATCAGATCACCCCCCGTTTGATTTGGTCACGCTCAATGGCCTCAAAAAGTGCCTGAAAATTGCCTTCGCCAAAGCCTTCATTGCCTTTGCGCTGGATAATTTCGAAGAAGATGGGGCCGATGACGGTATTGGTGAAAATTTGCAGCAACAGGCCAGCGCCCAGTGCGGGAGCCCCGTCTATCAATATCCTGCCTTTGCGTAAGCGCTCCAGAACCTCATGATGGCCTAGCACCCTTTTGTCTACCGCATCATAGTAGGTGTCGGGCACGTCCATAAACGGTATGCCATTGGCACGCAACAGTTTTACCGTGGCGTAAATGTCATCGGTCGCCAGGGCGATATGCTGGATACCCTCGCCGTGGTAGGCATCGAGATATTCCTGGATTTGCGATTTTGAATCGGTCGGTTCATTAATCGGGATTCTAATTTTCCCGCAAGGACTATTCATGGCGCGGGACTTCAGGCCAGTATGTTTTCCGTGGATATCAAAATAACGGATTTCACGAAAGTTGAACAAGCGCCGGTAAAATTCCGCCCATTTATCCATGCCGCCGTGGTGGACATTATGGGTCAAGTGGTCGATGGTAGTCAGGCCGATACCTTTAGGATTTAAATTGACACCTTCAAAGGGTATAAAATCCACATCATAAATGGAACGGTCTTCACCATAGCGATCCACCAGATAAATCAGGCTGTGGCCAATGCCCCGGATGGCTGGAATGTTGAGTTCCATTGGCCCGATGTGGCCGTGATAGGGCTTAGCACCTAATTTGATGGCCCGATTGAAGCAATCGGCGGCATTTTTAACCCGGATTGCAAAGGCACAAATGGAAGCGCCATGTACTTTTGCAAAAGCCTGGGCGAAACTGGCAGGCTCATGGTTGATGATAAAATTGATTTGGCCTTGCCGGTAAAGCACCACTTCTTTGGAACGGTGTTTTGCGATGGCGATAAAACCTAATCTCGTAAATAATTTTTCTAATTCACGGGTATCTGGCGCAGTATATTCGACGAATTCGAAACCATCTGTTCCGACTGGATTTGATGCATTATTCATTGCATTGCCCCCGTATTCATTTCATATCTTATCTGACAAAATCGTTATTATTAAGTTTCACAGCTTTGTTGCTGTAACCACAAAATAAAGACACTTTCCCCAGAAACTTATCCAATCTGGTTTATGTCATAAGACTATTGAATAATCTTAATCGGAGGTGCGCCATGCTAGACAATCTGTTAACCAGTTTTGCACATCGGCATCATGTTGAAGGATTGACAATGCCGTCGCTGATTGCGCTCAGTGAAGGGCGAGGGTCGTATTCCTTCGGCAAGGCAAAAGCCCTGCTCAATTTTCAGCACCGTATCAATGCGGAACTCCTAAATCATCGCGTTATTACCAACAATGCTTACACGGCGTGGTTTGAACAAGGTGACCAGAATTTGGCACAAATAAAGGTATTTATCGTCCAATTTTCCGTATTTTCCAATCAGTTCCTGATTGCCCAATTGCACAAGATGATCCATGCCGATACCCTGGAAAGCATGCGAGCTTCAAAGGAGATTTTGGCCAACGAAATCGGTGTCCGCTTTAAATCGACCGGACAGGCAAACGGCGCGGATAACATCGGATCTACGGAAGGCAGCATTGAAGGCGGTGTTTTTCATTTTGGTGCCGGCCATTTTGAATGGTTGTTTAACCTTGCCCAAAAACTGGATCTTTCGTTTGCCGAAATAGGCCAACCAAAACACGGAAGCAAATCCACCTTGTTTTTCTGTGATGAATTGATCAGGTTATACGGAGGCGAAGATTATCAGATATCCCAGGCTGCCAGTTATGCGGTTGAAAACTGGGCCGCCGCCGGATTCTGGGGGCAATTGATCAAGGGCTTAAAACGATTTAACGAAAGAAATGGAATCCACCTGCCGCTGGGCTTTTTTGTCTGGCATAACCAGCTGGAATGCCAACATGCCGCCCATACCCAGGAAGAGCTGGAGGCGCTATATTTCACGCTGGATTTGGATGAAGACAGCTTTATCCGTTATGGCAATGAAATGCTGGATGGTGTTGCTGCGTTTTGGGATGGACTGGATGAACAACGACGTGAATTGGGGGCGGTTCATTGAGCCATCAAAATAGCATTCCCTTTCATCTTGCCCCAAACTCTTGAAGTTGTTTTTCAGCCAGGTAGGTCGGGCATGCTTTTTATGCCCGACATTTACGGTGTTTTCATACGGTTACGGCTTTTGGGCTTACCTATTTGTTTGTTCATCGAATACCACTGTCGGGCAACGACAAAGCTGTTACCCGACCTACACTCTGACTACTTATTAATTGTTTAATGAGACAGTATTGTTCCAGCGCCTCCGGATTAGCCAAAGCATCCCGGTTTTTTACCGGATATCCGTGAATGATATTACGCACCGCCAACTCTGCAATTTTGCCACTTTGGGTGCGTGGAATATCGGTCACTTGCAGAATTTCTGCTGGAACATGATGGGGCGAGGCGTTTTGCTTTATCTGTTGCTTGATCTTCAGCTTCAACAACTCTGATAACACCACACCCTGACGCAGGATGACGAATAAAATAATCCGGCAATCCCCATTGTATTCTAGCCCAACCACCAGACTTTCCAGGACTTCACCTACCTGCTCCACTTGCCGGTAAATTTCTGCCGTGCCGATCCGGATGCCGCCAGGGTTTAGCACCGCATCCGAACGGCCATAAATAATCATGCCGCCACTGTCTGTCAGTTCCACATAGTCGCCATGCCACCACACGCCCGGATATTTTTCAAAATAAGCTGCATAGTACTGGCTCCCATTAGGGTCATTCCAGAAACCTATTGGCATGGAAGGAAATGGTGCCTTACAGACCAGCTCGCCTTTTCCCGATTGTAAGGCTTGGCTGTTGTCGTCATAAACATCGACCGCCATCGCCAACCCACGGCACTGTATTTCTCCGCGTCGCACCGGAAGAATCGGGCAACCTAGCACAAAACAGGAAATAATGTCCGAACCGCCGGAAATGGAGGACAGACAGACATCGGATTTAATTGACCCATACACATAATCAAAGCCTTCCGGCATCAATGGCGATCCGGTCGATAAGATCGTGTTGAGCGATGACAGGTCGTGGGTGTTTGCAGGACAAACAACGGATTTTTTAAGGGTGTCGATGTACTTGGCGGACACCCCAAAGATATTGACCTGAAATTCATCAACCAAATCAAACAACGCGTCAGCCTTAGGATAAAGCGGTGAACCGTCATAAAGCACCAGTTCCGCGCCGGATGCCAAGCCGGAAGCCAGCCAGTTCCACATCATCCAGCCGCAAGTGGTGTAATAAAACAAACGGTCACCCGGATGGATATCCACATGCAGCTGGTGTTCTTTCAGGTGCTGGATCAACGTCCCACCGCCCCCCTGCACGATACATTTTGGTGGCCCCGTGGTGCCGGAAGAATAAAGGATAAACAAAGGCGCATCGAAGGCCGTCGGTACAAAATCTATCGGTTGGCTGTCAGAAAAACCGGCCAGATAATCTTGCCATTGTGAAACTTGATGGGTGGCCTTGAACGATTCGCTGTGTAGATAAGGAATTAACACTGCCTTTTGAACCGATGGCAGTGCCTTAAGCAAGGCTTCAATTTGGCTTATGCGGTCAAATACTTTTCCGTTAAAATGATAGCCGTCACAGACAAACAATACTTTCGGTGCTATTTGGCTGAAACGGTCTACGATACCTGGAATGCCAAAATCCGGTGAACAGCTACTCCACACTGCTCCGAGGCTGGTGGTTGCCAGCATAGCTATGATGGTTTCAGGAAGATTGGGCAAAACACCCACCACGCGATCTCCAGGCTTAACACCGTCATTCTGCAGCGCCCTGGCAAGCTGGGCAACACCACGATACACGTCATGGTAAGAAAGCCGTCGGGTCTCGCCGATTTCATTGTGAAAACTAATGGCAAAACGGCGATTGTCATGTGCTCTTAATAAGTTTTCCGCATAATTGAGCCGTGCATCAGGAAACCATTTGGCTCCGGGCATTTTATCGCCATGCAACAAAATAATATCGCCCTTTCGGTCTGCCTTTATCCCTGCAAATTGCCACATCCCATCCCAAAAAGCGGCGGGGTTTTCTATAGACCATCGGTATAGGGCAGCATAATCTGTGACATCCACACCATAGCGCTCGCCCACCCATTGCATGAAACGGGTAATATTGGCGTTTTCCTGCCGTATTGCCGAAGGCTGCCAAAGGATTGGATTCATATTGCTCATTGTGCCTGGCCCCCCCAAAAGAGCGGAAACGGTACGGGTAATTTTGGTTTTATATCCCCAATGTAACCCGTTTCCTGGATAGAAAAAATGTTTTGATCTACGTGGCCGCTATTTTCTCCACAACCTCATGAGCCGTCCGCAACGCACCTTCAATAAAGCCCTGGTAATCTGAAAAAGCTTCACCGCAGATATGCACGTTTTCAGGGCCATTGTGCTCCAGGGAAAATGCGCTTATCTTTTCCTGCACCGCCCAGGACTTGATCCCAGGCTTCCATAGATGACAAGCGGCACCGTAGGGTTCGGTGCCCCAATGCCGTATGCCATAACTGATAATGCGTTTAGGGTCAATGCCCACAAAACGGGAGAAAGCCAGGGGCAATCCTTGATCACCATCGATTTCTGCCCGCGTTTCATAGCCTTTGCGAAGATACTGGCTCCAAAAGTTCAGGTAGGGCCGGTCAGCGTAGACCATGACCAAGCCTTTGCCATCTTGTTTTTGATAGTGCACTTCACGGGCAGGCAGGTTCGGCAGGTCCAAATGAGGGATATCCTCTGCCCACCACGGATCTTCAACCACAAAAAAACATTTGAGTAACGGGATGTCCAGCACCGAGCCGAACATTGCCTGGATTCTCAACGGCAACCCGCTAATACGCATCAAACAATGTTCAGGTAAAGCCAAAACGACGTGTTTTGCGATGCATGTCCGTCCTTCGGAGAAATGTAACCGTACCCGTTCCCGATCGTAGCGTTCCAGGCCAGTGAGTCTGTGTGACCGCTGAATAGTTGCCCCCTGTTGCTGCAGGCGTTCCAGCATGGTGTCTGTCAGTGACTGCATACCATGACGGATCGTCCTGAGATTGGGGCTCATTTGCAGCATCTTGACCCAAGTGACCATCCAGGCGGCAGCATTTGGGTTCTCGTGGATGAAATGGAAAAAACTGCCTTCCATGACGATATAGCGCAGGGCATTGTGGCTGATCACCCCGCCAAGCGTATTCCACAAACCTTGCTGCCATAAAGGTCGCCCTGAAAAGACGCTTTCGCGCCGGATTGATTCAAGTGCTTCCTCGCTCAAATTCAGCATTTCTGCTTCGGGCATTTCCAGTGCCCGTTGTATGGCAAGCTTGAATAGCTCCAGTGTTGTCAGTCCCTGCTCATCAGCCGCCAGCCGGTAGTTCATCTGGGATTGTTGGGCGGGTGGACTCGAATATTCCGGAAAGGGCAAGGTCTCGATGCCCAGTTCATCAATGAGCTCTCCCATACGGAACTGCAACAACGGATCGAAACGCATGGCACCATACTCTGCATCAAAGCCCTGCATGGAAACCGTCTCCAGCTTACCGCCGAAACGATGGCTGCCTTCAAACAGGGCGACTTTCCCGTCTCGGCCGACGTGCATTCCGCAATACAAACCGGCAACTCCGCCACCCACCACGGCAATGTCGTATTCTGGTGTGTCCATGCTTTTCTCCTTGTCTGCCTGAACCGGGAATTTTAGAAGCCAGTTATGAAAGCGCAGCTGACCCTGTTTTTTAGAGTCCTACTGGCAGTAATTGTTTCATACACCTGTAAAAATATCTGAGGACCGCGCATAAAACCAATTGAACAACTTGAAACATTACTCACGCTGTACTGAGCCAATGCAATAAAGGCAATAGATGCCAGCAAATTTTAAGGCTGGTAATCCTCCAAGGGTGGACAACTGCAAACCACATGCCGATCCCCATAAACATTGTCGATACGCCCCACTGGCGGCCAGTATTTATCATCATGCTGCGTGTTGTCAGGGAAAAAGGCTTGTTGCTTGGAATAGGGGAATTTCCATTCGTCAAGTAATAGGCGGTGCGTGTGCGGTGCATTGCGCAACACATTATTTTCAGGGTCGGCGTTGCCATTTTCAACCGCCCTGATCTCGTGGCGGATAGCGATTAAAGCCTCACAATATCGGTCTATTTCGGCTTTATCTTCGCTTTCGGTGGGTTCGATCATCAACGTGTCGGCGACGGGAAAAGCCACGGTCGGTGCATGAAAACCGAAATCAATCAGGCGTTTGGCAATGTCTTCTACGGTGATACCACAGGCCTTCTTGAAACCACGGCAATCAATGATGCATTCATGGGCAACCCAGCCGTTTTTGCCGGTGTATAAAATGGGGTAATGCGCTGCCAGGCGCTTGGCGATGTAGTTGGCATTCAGTATCGCCGTCAGCGTTGCCTGTTTTAATCCAGCTGCGCCCATCATAGCAATATAGGCCCAGGAGATGGTATAGATGCTGGCAGAACCCCACGGCGCTGCGGAAACGGTACCGATGGTGCCGTGCTTGCCTTTAGCCGGATTGATGTCTTTTACTACGGGATGATCTGGCAAAAATGGTGCCAAATGCACCCCCACACCAATGGGGCCGACACCCGGGCCACCGCCACCATGCGGGATACAAAAGGTTTTATGCAAATTGAGGTGGGCGACATCAGCCCCTATTTTACCGGGTCGGCATAAACCCACCAGGGCATTAAAATTGGCACCGTCCAGATAAACTTGCCCACCGTGTTGATGAACTAGATCGCAAATTTCCCTGAACGTTTGTTCAAATACGCCGTGCGTGGACGGGTAGGTAATCATTAAAGCCGCTAAGTTATCGCTGTGTTCGGCGAGCTTTGCTTGTAAATCAACCAGACTGACGTTGCCGTTTTCATCACAGGCGATCACCACCACCTTAAGCCCCGCCATGACCGCACTGGCCGGGTTGGTGCCGTGCGCGGAAGCCGGAATCAAGCAGATATTGCGTTGCGCCTGACCGTTAACTTCATGGTATTTACGGATGACCAGAAGGCCTGTGTACTCGCCTTGAGAGCCGGCATTGGGTTGCAAGGAGAAAGCGTCGAAGCCGGTTAAATCGCAGAGCATATCTTCCAGTTCGACAAACATCTGTTGATAGCCGTGGGTCTGGTAGAGCGGTGCGAAGGGGTGCAGGCCGTTAAATTCATGATAGGAGATCGATTGCATTTCTGTCGCCGCATTAAGCTTCATGGTGCAGGAACCCAGCGGTATCATTGAGCGGTCAAGGGCAATATCACGGCGGGCTAAACGGCGCATATAGCGCATCATTTCCGTTTCGGAATGGTAGCGTTCAAAAACAGGGTGTTGCAGGATGTTATCGCGACGCAATAGCGCGTCCGGTATGCATTCCACAGTATTGGCATTTAAGCGGTTGATGTCCGGAAACTCTGTGGCAGGCGTGGAAAAAACCTGCCACAGTTCACGCAGGTTTTTCCGCGTTGTGGTTTCGTCCAGCGAGATGCCGATATGGTCGGTATCAATAAATCTCAGGTTGATGTTGACATCAGCGGCTTGCGCCATGACGCGTTTTGCACGGTTCGGCATTCGGACGACGAGCGTATCGAAATAACAGCGGGTAATAACCTCATGGCCTAGCTGGGCAATACCCGCCGCCAGGATTTGGGTATACCTGTGCACTCTTCCGGCGATTAAACGCAGGCCGTCAGCGCCGTGGTAAATGGCGTAGAAACCGGCAATGACGGCCAGCAGTACCTGTGCCGTGCAAATATTGCTGGTGGCCTTGTCGCGGCGGATATGTTGCTCACGGGGTTGTAAGGCCATACGGAAGGCAACCTGGCCATGATTGTCTTTTGAAACACCAATGAGGCGACCTGGAACAGAGCGCTTGAATTCATCGCGTGTCGCAAAAAACGCCGCATGGGGGCCGCCCTAGCCCATCGGCAAACCAAAGCGCTGTGCGCTGCCGATGGCAATATCAGCGCCAAAAGCGCCCG
>NZ_FUKJ01000266.1 GCF_900163745.1 Crenothrix polyspora | reverse complement strand
TTTTTCTGGTCTTGTGCTAATTTACCTTTAAAATCGATAACTTAGAGAAAAAACATCTAGAAAACCAAAAACGGACTTATGTTTATTGATTTATAACGTTTTTTAGCACGAGCGCGAAAAATAAAATGTGTTTAAAATCAATATAGTTAGACCATGAACGGGAATAGCTGGGGAAACCAAGCTTTATTTGGAGTGTATTTTCCCGTTATTTTTTATTGAGCAAAAACGAGGGTGGTCTGAAATTCAAGCCAATACGCCTAATTATGGCATTAAAGGTGTAAAAAAATCAGCTATTGAGTTTTGTTTGGCAATAGATAGTTTTGAGTATGAACAAAAAGTCGCTAAGCTTAAAAAAATGATTGAGTCCGCTGAAGTTGAATGGGTAAACCTTCGCTCGCTTGCTGAAAATATTGCCGATTTCAATGCTGTTCGGGTAAATAAACTCCGTGAGTTGGATAGTAATAATCCAGAATACCAAATAAAATTTAGTTACCTTGAGGGTGATGGATTTATTAGTGTTGAAGAACAAGAAAAAGCATTAAATAAATTCTTAGAAAAATTATTAAAGGAAATTGTTGATAAAACACCTGATGGCGAAAAATTAAACGCTCAGCTTGCTGTAATGAGGGGGTTAAGGCGAAATGTTGAAGAAACATCAAATTCTGTAGAAATAACAAGGCTGTCAATTTCGGATGTTGAAGCTAAAATCTCAACATTGAAACATGACTATGAGCAATATCAACAGCTTAATAAACTCAAGAAGGTTGGTAGTGATATAAGCGCAGATATTAATACACAAAAATGTCCTATTTGCGAAAGTAACTTGTACGACACCTTGGGTAATAGAACGGTTAGAAGAGAACCAATGACACTTGAAGAAAACATTGAATTTCTCAAGAACCAATTAGATTTTTTTAACGCTATAAAAAATAGAAACATAAAGCAGCTTGAGCAGTTGCGGGCTGGAGCAAGGCTTTTAGCATCAAAATTAGAATTTGAGAATGACAAGCTAAACAGTCTCAAAGAAGAAATAGATGATGTTAATGGGGTAACAAAAGCGATACTCAGAGAGCAAATACAGACAGAAATCTTGCTAAAAAATGTTTTAAAGCTTAAGGAAGTTCAAGTTGACTTAAACGAGCAATTATCCAAAATCCATTCAGGATGGTCTAACGCGTCAAATTCACTTAAACAATTAAGAAAGAATGCTACGACCATAGATAGTGGGTCGGTAATTAGGAAACTTAGTAGCATCCTTAAGGGCAATTTATCAGCCTTCAATTTCAACCATTCTGACATTAACGCAGTATCAATTTCTCCACAAACATTGCGTCCAGAACAAGAAGGTTATGACATTGTAGCCGAAACATCCGCAAGTGATTACATAAGAGTTATTTGGTCATACACACTAGCTTTGTTGGAGCTTGCTGGCAAAGAACCAGATATTAAACACGGTGGTTTTATCGTATTTGATGAACCTAGGCAGCACGAGGCAAGTAAACTAAGCTTTACAAATCTTATTGCTAAAGCATCTGAATCGGGTTTGTATGGCGGTCAGGTTATTTTTGCCACAAGCCTTGATGC
>NZ_FUKJ01000139.1 GCF_900163745.1 Crenothrix polyspora | reverse complement strand
CCTTGCAGCCCCCCAAACTGCTTCAATAAAAGCTGGCGGCGCTTAGCCCCTAATCCAGCCACTTCTTCCAATACCGATTGCTGCATGGCTTTGGCGCGGCGCTGCTTATGCCCGGTTATGGCAAAACGGTGCGCTTCATCACGGATATGCTGGATTAACAACAGCGCACTGGCGCGAGGATTAATATCCAGGGGCTGCTCCCGCCCCACCACAATCATTTTTTCCATACCGGCTTTTCTATCAGGGCCTTTGGAAACGCCGACTATCATAACACTGTTTATGTCTAATTCTATCAATGCCTTTTGCGCGGCGGCGACCTGGCCTTTGCCGCCGTCTATAAACAAAATATCGGGCGCGACAATTTCATTTTGCTTAATGCGCTTAAAACGCCGGCATACCGCTTGATGGATGGCCGCATAATCATCACCAGCGGTAATGCCTTCGATATTAAAGATGCGATAGGCTGATTTTACCGGCCCGTCCCGATCAAACACCACGCAAGATGCCACCGTTTGCTGGCCTTGGGTATGGCTAATATCAAAACATTCCAGTCGCTTAGGGACTTCCTGCATACCCAAAACTTCTTGTAAGCTGAGAAAACGTGCGTAGCTGTCCTGCTTATTGGCCAACTTGCTTAATAAGGTATTTTCGGCGTTGGCGATGGCCATTTGCAGCCATTTTAACCGTTCTCCGCGCACTCGTGGGGAAATGATTACCGCATGTTTGGCTTGATTGGCCAAAACTTCGGCCAATAACGCTGATTCTTCCAGTTCATGGCTGACAATAAATTCATGCGGAACCGGTTTGTCAAAATAATATTGCGCGATAAACGCTTGGATAACTGCCGCCGGATCGTTTTCATCAGTCATTTTGGGAAAGAAGGCTTTATTGCCCAAATGCTGGCCGTTGCGGATAAAAAACACCTGAATACAGGCCAGATTGGCTTTGGTGGCGCAAGCAATAATATCAACATCGCCTTTTTCGCCTTCAATAAAATTCTGCTCCAGCACTAACCGCAGCTTGACTATTTGATCGCGAACGCTCGCAGCCAGTTCATAATTCAGCTCCTTCGCCGCACTTTCCATGTTCACTATCAGCTGATCGACGAGTACACCGCCCTTGCCTTCCAGAAATAATATCGTATTATCAACATCATCTGCGTATTGGGTTTTATCAATGAAACCCACACACGGCGCAGTACAGCGTTTGATTTGATATTGCAGGCAAGGCCGCGTCCGGTTGTTATAAACCGAATCATCACACTGGCGGATCGGAAAAATTTTTTGCAGCATCTTTAAGCTATCTTTAGCGGTGCTGGCGCTAGGATACGGGCCAAAATACTGGCCGGATTTTTTCTTGGCACCGCGATGCAAGCCAATTTGCGGAAAATCGTGACTGGATAAATGAATGTACGGATAAGAGCGGTCGTCACGTAAACAGATGTTATAGCGTGGCTTGTGCCGCCTGATTTGCTGGGCTTCCAGCAATAACGCTTCGGTTTCGGTGTGGGTAACGGTGACCTCAATGCTGATGATCTTGGTCACCATCGCGTGTTGTTTGGGCGAGGCGCTTTGGGTTCTAAAATAACTGGATACGCGGTTTTTAAGATTTTTGGCTTTGCCGATATAAATAATCTCGCCCTGATCATTGAGCATTTTATAAATACCGGGCCGCGTGGTCAGGTTTTTTAAAAATGTCGGAATATCAAAGGGATTTTCTATCATTTCAGCGTTCACACAGGTTCTCGATGTTTCAATCGTTTGCTCAAGATATTGGCGTTTCTTTACACAGTGTTCTACCATGAGCGGAAAAATCGCAACACAGCATCTCGTATTCTTCAGTGACGCAATGACAAATTTAGAAACAATCTTCAGTGCCGATGGCGCATTATCACAAACCATAGCCGGTTATCAGCCACGCGCAGCACAGACTGAAATGGCAACCGCCGTCGCCTTGGCCATCGACGACAATCACAATCTAATCGCCGAAGCGGGTACTGGCACAGGTAAAACTTTTGCCTATCTCATACCGGCCATTTTATCTGAAAAGAAAGTGATTATTTCAACCGG
This sequence comes from Crenothrix polyspora, assembly GCF_900163745.1. Taxonomy (GTDB): domain Bacteria; phylum Pseudomonadota; class Gammaproteobacteria; order Methylococcales; family Methylomonadaceae; genus Crenothrix; species Crenothrix polyspora_B. The sequence goes on along the minus strand of NZ_FUKJ01000139.1, from coordinate 10,520 downwards.
CACCAAAAATCTGCAAGATCAATTATTTAATAACGATGTGCCCATTATCCGCAAAGCCTTAAAAGTGCCATTTAGCGCCGCGTTACTAAAAGGCCGCAGCAATTATTTGTGCAAATACCGCTTAAGGGATGCCTTGGACTATATCCGGGGCTACAGCAAAGAAGAGGCGGTCGCACTGTCGAAAATAAAACTCTGGGCCAAAGCCACCAAAATCGGTGATATTGCCGAAATGCCCAATATTGCGGAAGGCGATCCGGTTTGGCAACACGCCACCTCTACACAAGACAATTGTTTAGGCCAGGAATGCCCCGACTATGACGAATGCTTTCTGGTGAAAGCCCGTAGACGCGCCCAGGAATGCGATCTGCTCGTCATTAATCACCATTTGCTATGCGCTGATTGGTCGATTAAGGACAGCGGTTTTGGCGAATTATTACCCGAAGCTGAAGTGATTATCATCGATGAAGCGCATCAATTGGCCGATACGGCCTCCAATTTTTTAGGCATCAGTATTGGTAGCAAAAAGCTAATGGATTTGGCCAGCGATACCTTGCAAGAATATTTCAAAGATGCCACCGATATGCCGGTATTACGCAGTGCCTCGGAAGATTTGGAAAGTGTAGTAAAAGATTTACGGTTGGCTTTTGGTGTCGAGCAAAAACGCGGCGACTGGCAGGATATTGTCAATAACCCTAAAATCCTTGCTAGCCTTAATAAAGTCAAAATACAGTTGGAGTGCTTAACCAAGCAACTAGAACTGGCTTCGGTAAAAACCAAAGGCCTCGAATCATGTTTTAAACGCGCCGATGAACTCATGCAGCAGCTGACGATCATCATGGACGACAAAAGCAGCCAATGGATACGCTGGTACGAAACCTACAAAAAATCCTTCACCCTCAGCCGTACACCACTGGATATCGCCTCGGAATTTCGCAGCTTTATGCAGTATTATCAGGCAAGCTGGATATTCACGTCCGCCACCTTGAGCGTGGCCAATACCTTTGATTATTTTGCCAATAGTTTAGGGCTGACCAACACCGTCAACAAAAGCTGGGATAGCCCGTTTGATTACCCTAATCAATCGTTGTTCTATCATCCTAAAGGCTTGCCGCTGCCTAACTCGCCCAACTTTGTGCCAGATATTATCGAGTTTGCCTTGCCGGTGCTGCAAGCCAGTCGGGGACGGGCATTTTTTCTGTTTACCAGTCACCGCGCCCTTAAGCAAGCGGCGGATATATTGGTCGATCAACTCGACTACCCGTTATTGATACAAGGCAACCAACCCAAAAACCAATTATTGGCAGAATTTAAGCAGCTCGGCAATGCTGTATTGCTAGGCACATCCAGCTTTTGGGAGGGTATCGATGTCCGGGGCGAGGCGTTGTCGTGTGTTATTATAGATAAATTGCCATTCGCATCCCCTGGCGATCCGGTATTAAAAGCACGACTGGATACGATGAGCCAACAGGGACGCAATGCGTTTTTTGAACATCAATTGCCGGTTGCTATCATCGCTTTACGGCAAGGTATCGGTCGTTTAATTCGCGATGTCAATGACCGTGGCGTATTGATGATCTGTGATCGACGTTTGTTAAAAAACAGTTACGGACAGTTATTTTTAGACAGCATCCCCGCCATGAAACGTACCCGCAATATCGACGACGTGACTGTATTTTTCCAAGATTAAGCTACCATGAAATTATTAGCCGTAGAAACCGCTACCGAAGCCTGCTCCGCCGCCCTGTTTATTGATGGCGATATGATTGAACGCTTTGAAGTGGCTCCACAACAACACACCAAGCTCATTTTGCCCATGATAGATTCATTGTTGGCTGAAGCGGGAATAAAACAATCTGATCTTGATGGCCTGGCATTTGGTTGTGGGCCGGGGTCATTTACTGGCGTTAGAATTGCTACCGGCGTTATTCAAGGCATTGCTTTTGGGCTTGATTTGCCTGTGGTTCCGGTTTCTACATTGGCGGCATTGGCACAAGGCTTTTTTAACACCAATACTTCGGATTTGGATGTGGTGTTTGCGGCGCTGGATGCGCGGCTAAGGGAGATTTTTTGGGGCGTTTATCAGCGTGATGCACAAGGCTATGCACACTTAATCGGTGACGAAGCGGTCACACCGGCAAGTCTGGTTATTGCGCCCAAAGTGCGTGGTGTTGGTGTTGGCTCAGGTTGGACAGCGTATGAAAACGAATTGATGCTACGGCTTGCCGGTAAAGTCAGCTATTTTGAAGCACAGCATTTACCCTGTGCGCGTACTGTTGCCCAGTTGGGCGTGCAAGGCTTCAAACAAGGTTTAGCCGTGAATGCCGAACTGGCAATGCCGGTGTATTTGCGGGATAAGGTGGCTAAAACGGAGTTGGAGCGGAAGATTGCGTAGTATTAAGAGGTGATGCTGGAACTAAATCTTGCAGTGGAACGGTTGTTTGTTGATAGGTATTATGATTCCCTATTTTTAGTGTTTTAAATCCCTGTAGAAATTCTCGTGAATATCGGGATTTTGTGTCACTTCATCAATTGCCGCATCAACAGCAAAAGCAGTATTGTCATGCAACTTTTTATATTGTCTTGAGAACCGGCGAGTTTGCAAAACAGCCCATGTCATCCTCGACGACTCCTAGGTACAAATGGCTGGGACTGATCGCGTGGCTCTGCCAAAGAGGCCAGTGATTCAGCTACAAAGCTGACAGGAAGATCGGGGTTATCGAGTGCTGCTCGCCCTACTCTAGCCCAAAATTCAATTTGCCCTGCAATGGTACGATGTTCGCGTAAGGCATCTTGTTTGGCTTGTTCGTATAAATCTGGGTTGATGCTGATTGACGTGTTTTCTGGCATTTTGATACCTCTTTGCTTTACCGCAGCGACGCTAAAAGTATGATGCAGTTATTAGCAATAAACAAGTCTTTCACATTGGCTCACCGGATTTTGGGTCGTGTTACATCTAGCGGTACTCTGTATTCTCTCCGCTTATCAAAACCCCTGGCGGGTTTGCTGTAGCATGGCATTACCGGATTTCTGCGCAAACTTGCCACACACTTCTATAGTTAATGGCAAGCTTATGGTATAATTGGCGATTTTAAATCACCAGAGAAATAAAATGGCTAAAGAAGATCAAATTGAAATGGAAGGCAAGGTTATCGATACCTTACCGAATACCATGTTTCGTGTCCAACTTGAAAACGGTCACATCGTTACTGCCCATATTTCCGGCAAAATGCGTAAACATTACATTCGCATATTAACCGGCGATAGCGTTAAAGTAGAAATGACCCCTTACGATTTATCCAAGGGGCGCATCTCGTTCCGTATGCGTTAAACCGATTAACTGTTTTCAGAGACAATCAACTCCTTGTTTTCAATATCAAGGCAAAGCTCGTTGTTCTCTACGTAAATACGCACATTACCGCCACCCACCAGCTTGCCAAATAACAGATCATTCGCCAGTGGTTTTTTGATTTTTTCCTGAATCAATCTTGCCATCGGCCTTGCGCCCATTTCTGGACTACAGCCATGCTCGGCCAGCCATAAACGGGCATCGGTATCCAGCATTAATGTGACATGTTTATCGGCAAGCAACGCTTCCAGTTCAAAGATAAACTTATCAACCACAGACCCCACAATCGAAATATCCAACGGCTTGAATTGAATAATCGCATCCAGACGGTTACGAAATTCTGGCGAAAATGTTCTTCCGATCACCTTTAAACTATCGGTGACATGATCTTGAAGGGTAAAACCAATCGACGCACGACTACCTTCCGCCGCCCCAGCATTCGTGGTCATCACCATGATAATATTGCGAAAATCCGCTTTACGGCCATTGGTATCCGTTAATGTCCCATGATCCATCACTTGTAATAATAGATTAAAAACATCGGGATGGGCTTTTTCCACTTCATCCAGCAGCAAGACCGCATAAGGATGCTTGTTAACCTGCTCTGTGAGCAAGCCGCCTTGATCAAAACCAACATACCCAGGCGGTGCGCCGATTAACCGCGACACCGTGTGCCGCTCCATGTATTCGGACATATCAAAACGAATCAACTCCACGCCCAATACTTTGGCCAGTTGACGTGTCACCTCGGTTTTACCGACACCGGTTGGGCCTGCAAACAAAAAAGCACCAATGGTTTTTTGGGTTTCTCTAAGCCCTGCGCGTGATAACTTGATGGCAGAAGTTAATGCCGATATGGCTTCATCCTGCCCAAACACCAACATCTTAAGGTTTTTGTCCAAATTGCCCAGCTTATCGACTTCATTGGAAGACACCGATTTGGCGGGTACTCTGGCCATTTTGGAAACAATATCCTCTATTTCAGTGACATCAATAACCGGCACACGCTCAGATTGAATCTTCATGCGTTGTTTTGCGCCCGCTTCATCGATCACATCGATGGCTTTGTCGGGCAAATGCCGGTCAGTAATATAACGATCAGATAATTCCGCCGCCACCCGTAACGCTTCAGGCGAATACTTCACATCATGATGTTCTTCAAACCGCGATTTAAGGCCTTTTAAAATCAGGATGGTTTCTTCAACAGAAGGCTCCAATACGTCGACTTTTTGGAATCGGCGCACCAGGGCATGATCTTTTTCAAAAATGCCGCGATATTCCTGATAAGTCGTAGATCCTATGCAGCGTAATTGCCCCGAAGCCAATATCGGTTTAATCAAATTAGACGCATCCATAACGCCGCCGGAAGCTGAGCCTGCACCAATAATGGTATGAATTTCGTCGATGAATAAAATCGAGTCTGGCTCATTTTTTAACTGATTCACCAAATCTTTCAAGCGTTTTTCAAAATCGCCCCGATATTTGGTGCCGGCAACCAGTGCGCCCAAATCCAGGGCATAGATCACACTGTTCATGAGAATTTCAGGGACACTGTCTTCGACAATTCTTTTTGCCAAACCCTCGGCGATAGCCGTTTTACCCACACCGGCTTCACCAACCAGTAAAGGATTGTTTTTGCGCCTGCGACAGAGAATCTGAATAGTTCTTTCAACCTCGGCCTCCCTGCCCACCAAAGGATCGATTCTGCCTTTTAAGGCTTCTTCGTTAAGATTAGTCGCATACTTTTCCAGTGGCGTGCTGGAAGCTTCAGAATCGGCATTATTCATTTTGGGTGCTTGCTCGGGTGATAACGCATGATCCTGATCGTTTTTTGAAATGCCGTGCGCAACGTAATTAACCACGTCCAACCTTGATACATCCTGCTTATTCAGCAAGTACACGGCGTGGGAATCTTGCTCGCTAAACAGGGCGACAAATAAATTGGCACCCGACACTTCTTTTTTATCGGAAGCCTGCACATGAAAAACCGCACGCTGCAACACGCGCTGAAAACCTAAGGTGGGTTGCGTTTCACGGTGGATGCCTTCGGCAATCAGCGAAATCGTTTCATCAATAAACTGCTCCAACTGCGCACGGAGCAACTTAATATTGCAACCACAGGCCTTCATAATCGCTTCTGCAGACGCATTATCGGTTAATGCCAGCAGCAAGTGTTCAACGGTAATAAACTCGTGACGCTGATCGTAGGCTTTTTTAAAAGCCATGTTTAAGGTAACTTCCAGTTCTTTACTTAACATACACTCTCCGACTACAGTTCTTCCATTGAGCACAGCAGGGGATGCTGGTGCTGTCTTGAATATTCATTAACGATATAAACCTTGGTTTCGGCAACATCTTTGGAATACGTGCCACACACGCCTACGCCCTGCGTATGTATTTGTAACATCACCTGCGTTGCTTTTTCTGTTGACATGGCAAAAAACTGCATCAAAAGATTAATCACAAAATCCATTGGCGTAAAGTCATCATTCAATAAAATAACTTTGTACAAAGGCGGCTTTTTAAGCTTGGGCGCAGCCTCCTGAACAGTCACATCGTTATCATCATCTCTCAGTGGATCAAAATCGGACATAGTCACTCATAAACAAAAGTATTCTGACCTGTAACATAATGCCAATATGAGAATTTTTCAAGACTTTGTGCATAAAGAAAATCCAATCAACCCCACACATCGGCCAAACCAACACCCTAAACAACCCCTTACGATGCACCTTAGTAACACAAGCCTACCCATACCGCACGATTGATCCAAAGGTATCGCATAAATTAAATACTATCTTGCTAATCCCCTATCCGGTCTAGCTTTTGTGTCATGCGCGTTGCTAAAATGCAAATCTTAGCCGCCATAATAACGCTAAATCCAGTAGAATATGCGCTTTATTCACTCGGAATACATTGATGGTTTGGAAACCAAACGTAACAGTCGCGGCCGTTATTAGGCAAGATGACCGGTTTCTCTTTGTTGAAGAAGAAACGTCCAGCGGCCTTCAATTCAACCAACCCGCAGGACACCTAGAAGAAAACGAAGATTTGATTGCCGCCGTCAAACGCGAGGTTAATGAAGAAACCGCCTGGCACTTTGAGCCAGAAGCGCTTATTTCAGTTCAATTGTGGCGACAAAATCCCGATGCGACCAGTTTTATTCGCTTTTGTTTTTCCGGCACCTGCCACAGCTACGATCCCAACCAAAAGCTGGATGAGGGCATCGTGGCTACACATTGGCTAACGCATGAAGAAATCGTCGCCAGACAAATGCGGTTGCGTAGCCCTTTGGTGCGCCTGTGTGTGGAAGAATACCTGAGCGGGCAACGCTATCCCCTAACATTGCTCAAATCATTGCTTGATGTTAACCATGCGTAAAAACATTATAGTCGGTATGTCCGGTGGCGTGGATTCCTCAGTAACTGCCCTGTTATTGCTGGAACAAGGCCATGATGTCACTGGCCTGTTCATGAAAAACTGGGAAGAAGACGATGGCACCGAGTATTGCACTGCAATGCAAGATTTGGCCGATGCTCAGCAAGTGTGTGACAAGCTCGGCATTGTGCTAAAAACCGTCAATTTTGCCAGCGAATACTGGGATGAAGTCTTTGAGGTATTTTTATCGGAATTTAAAGCTGGCAGAACGCCCAATCCCGATATTCTCTGTAACAAACACGTCAAATTTAAAGCCTTCTTAAACTACGCTACCGAAGATTTGGGCGCGGAATATATCGCCACCGGCCACTATGCGCGGGTTAGTGAAAAAAACGGCGAATATTTCCTGCTAAAAGGCTTAGATCCCAACAAAGAGCAAAGTTATTTTCTCTATACCATGGGACAAAAACAGCTCGCCAAAACACTGTTTCCGATTGGCCATTTGCATAAACCGGAAATTCGCGCCCTCGCTACCAAAGCTGGTTTTGCCAACGACAAGAAAAAAGACAGTACCGGCATTTGTTTTATCGGTGAACGTAAATTTACCGAATTTCTGCAACGCTACTTGCCCACTCAACCCGGCGAAATGCGGACACCGGAAGGTCAGTTAATCGGTAAACATCACGGTTTGATGTATTACACTTACGGCCAACGCCAAGGTTTGGGTATTGGCGGCGTAAAAGATGCGCCGGATGAGCCGTGGTACGTTTTGGACAAAGACTTGGACAATAATCGCCTAATCGTAGGCCAAGGACACGACCATCCATTGATGCTGCACAATACGCTGGAAGCCAGTCAACTCGACTGGTGCAGCAATAAACCGCTCACAACCGCCCTGCACTGCCACGCGAAAACCCGCTATCGCCAGACCGATCAAGCCTGTTATGTCACGCCGCTATCCGATAATCGGGTGCATTGTGTTTTCGAGCAACCACAACGCGCTATTACACCTGGGCAATCGGTGGTTTTTTATGATGGCGAGATTTGTTTGGGCGGCGGCATTATTGAATCGAAAAGCAATCAATAACTGATGTAACACATAGCCACAGAGATTTTTTGTCCACGGAAAGCACAAAAAACACGGAAAAAAGAGCTTTAGCCATTGCAACAAATAGATCATTGCCATTAAGTCAAGAACACCACTCCTTCTCCAAAGGGCATAAAGGAGAGGGAGCTTTTTTGCTTAACTTAATGGCAGTGAACAAATAGAGACATGGATAACCCTAAAGCTGCATTTTGTTTTTGATTTTTTCCGTGTCTTTCGTGCTTTCCGTGGACAATAACCAATATCAATCAACAAATAATCATTGGACACATTCATGACTCATTTTGCTTTAACCGCCATCTCGCCTATTGATGGCCGCTACGCCGACAAAGTCGCTGCGTTACAACCTATTTTCAGTGAATACGGTTTGATTCGCTTTCGCGTCACCGTTGAAATACGCTGGTTACAGGCTTTGGCCAAACACCCGTTAATTACCGAAGTTAAGCTATTCAGTGATGCGGCCAATTTACTCCTCAATAATATTGTCAGTGATTTTTCCATCGCCGATGCTCAGCGGGTTAAAGACATTGAAAAAACCACCAATCACGACGTAAAAGCCGTCGAATACTTATTAAAAGAAAAAATCGCCGGTAACGCAGAATTAGAACAGGTCAGCGAATTCATCCATTTCGCCTGCACCTCAGAAGACATCAATAATCTGTCTTACGCCTTGATGCTAAAAGAAGGCCGCGAGGTTATTTCAAAACAGATAAGCGATTGTATCGCCGCTATCAAAAAAATTGCACTCGAAACCGCTGACCAACCGATGTTATCGCGTACCCACGGTCAATCTGCAACACCAACTACGGTGGGCAAAGAATTCGCTAACGTTGCCGCCAGAATGCAGCGTCAATACGCGCAACTGCAAGCGGTCGAATTGCTCGGTAAAATCAACGGTGCGGTCGGTAACTATAACGCGCACAGCGTGGCTTATCCTGATGTGGATTGGGCGGAATTTGCTGACAATTTTGTGGAATCATTAGGGCTAACGTTGAATCCTTACACGATACAAATTGAACCGCACGATTATATTGCCGAATTTTTCCATGCACTATCGCGCTTTAATACCATATTGCTGGACTTTGACCGTGATGTTTGGGGCTATATCAGCCTAGGTTATTTCAAACAAAGAACTATCGCGGGCGAAGTGGGTTCATCGACTATGCCGCACAAAGTCAATCCCATCGATTTTGAAAACTCCGAAGGCAATTTGGGCATAGCCAATGCTTTGTTTACGTTTTTGGCAGAAAAATTGCCGGTATCACGTTGGCAGCGTGATTTGACCGATTCCACGGTATTGCGAAATATCGGCGTGGGTATCGCCCATACCAGTATTGCTATTCAAGCCAGCTTGAAAGGCATCTCCAAATTACAGCTTAATGTCGATGCACTTGAAGCCGATCTCAATAACAACTGGGAAGTACTCGCCGAACCCATACAAACGGTAATGCGTCGCTACGGGATTGAAAAACCGTATGAAAAACTGAAAAATCTCACGCGGGGGCAACGAATTACCCAGGAAGACATGCTAGCCTTTATTGAGACACTGGACATCCCAACGGATGCTAAAACCGCATTACTGCAATTAACACCAAGAACTTACACCGGCTATGCAGAAAAACTAGCAAAAAATATTTAATTTTGTGACGCAGTTCACAACACAAAATTTTAATTTATGCCATAATTAAGACGTGATAAAAAGTTTCTTTGGCGGACTCCTTAGGTTGACTTTTTCATCACATTTAAAGGCCGTACCAGCCCTACGGCCTTTATTCTTTTCTCCCCCGCTTAAAATCATAACGCCCTGCTCTCTAAGCTCTATTTACCAAGCTACTCCCCCATCATGCCCTAATGCAAAGCTTGCCTCCGCCAGACATTCTTCCAGAGGAATAAAATTACGCAGTGCCGGCAAACCGCCATTGATAGCACAAGCCCCCACCGCATATCGCAGTTCGTGCAATGCTCTATGTCGGTCAACGGAGAACGATCGAATTCAATGACTTCTTTTTAGACCGACGTGTGTTTGCCACACCAAGCAATAAGCCGGTATAGGTAAACAGCACCGAATAAATCAGACCGAAATCCAGGAACACCGTAGTGGAAATATCAACCAGATCAACCCCTATTGGAGCAACGAGATTGAAATTTTGTTTTGCGGTGAAGGCCACTGCCAGATCGAATACATGGGGGAGTTGCTGCAAGTCGTTACCTAACAGGATAACGCCTGTGGGTTCGCTAGCCATGCTATCTGGGGTGTAATGGACAACCGACAGCAATGCTGCTTGCATTTCAGCGGTATCATCTTCGCCACTGCCCACATAGCACACCTTTCGACCATCAGTTTGCAGTTGCCCGATTAGCTCCGTTCTGCCCTGGCCTGAACTAGCGCGGAAATAGCCGTCCAAACCCAACTCGACCATTAGTGTTTGCCCTAATGCTTCCTCATCGTTATTCATCAGTATATACAGGGCAAGCGGATGGGATGAAGCATCCTGCGAATAGCGCTGGCGCAGGGCTTGCATCACTTCACTCGCCTTTGAGCGTAGCACGGGATCATTAAAGACCCTGCCATCGAAAACGAGGGTATCAACCTGCATAGCCCGTTCCAGAGTGCCCGCTTGTGTGATTAAAATACCCTGCTGCATAGCCCGGTGACCTAGCTGCCGGCTGGTATACGGCCCCAGATTATGC
>NZ_FUKJ01000197.1 GCF_900163745.1 Crenothrix polyspora | reverse complement strand
GATCTTCAAGATTTGAAAATGCCTCTATTAAACCATTCATTATGGATACCGTTCTGTAGAAAACGAATAGTATCCTTGATTTTTAACTTAATTTATATGCGGTTGCCCTGCAGGTACCAATACCGTGACTATGATCGGTCAATATACGCCTAGTAGGCTACAAATAAACGAGTTACTGTTTACGACAACAGCCACCACCAATATTTTGAATGAGACCTATGACATCATTACACTTTCCCAACTTAAAAGGTAAGTGCTGACGATAGGTGGCCATTATTAGGCTTGCCAAATAATCGATGTAAGCTATGGCGACGGATGCGCATTGTTAGTGAAGATGTGCTTTTATTTACTTAGCTCATCCTGAGCTTGTTGCAACTTATGATGGGTGTTAAGCAGTTTGGTTTAACACCCATTTTTTTGAGTGTGTATAGAGTAGGATCAACGTCAATGTCGTACTTTAAAAGCGCGACAATGCTCAGAACCGGTTCGTAATCGTCCCGATCAAATATTATCTATGTTACTGTTTTTTTAACCCGTACCCCAAAAACAATATAACACATTCAATTCCCCACTATTTTTGGTTCGGGCAAAATAATTACCGCCGTCCGTAATCTATTCTTACCAAAACAAGACATACGATCAAAATCCTCACGCGCTACCGGAATAAACTGGCAATCCAGTTCATTTTGACGACCTTCTTCGGGATCGGAATCGTGCATGTATAGGCAGTCATTATCAAAACCGCTCATTACTACCCAATGCGGGGCTTTTTTCCGATCCAAAGAAAAGGTACTGATTAATATCAGTGGAATAGCACCAGCTTTAAATGCAGTGATTAAGTCATTTTGGGTAATATTGGCATAATGTACAGGAATGCCCTGCTCTACCGCCTCGCGTTTAAAACAACTGTCAACCAGTTCAACAACCTGCTTTTTTTCGTCATTGCGCACGCCATCAATAAACAAGGTTGTTGTTTGATTAATCCACACCTCAACCTTAAAATGACGACGTTTAGCGGCCAATGCCAAGCCTATTGGGTGGCAACCACCATGCCCTGAAGTCATAAAAATAGTGGTCGCCTCGCGCCACAGATTAATTTCCTCTTCGCGTGAGGGTTGATAGCTCCTATCTAGTCCGTGCATGGCCATCATCAGTGCGGCAGGCCCACAGGTAAACGGCGTGGTTTGCTTTAACCAATGGACAGATCGATGCTGTAGTACGTCCGGAAAACGTCGAATACGCTTTTGATAGCGCAAGGCATCTTTGTGGTCTTCATAATAGCCACGGTAAATACCAAATTTTTGGAAACCTAAAGCTTCATAAAGCTGAATCGCGGCGATATTATCAACGCTCACTTCAAGACGCAGGTACAATCTGCCGCCATCGCTAGCCGCCTGCTCGCCGTCCAGCATCAGCTGTTTGGCTATGCCCTGCCCTCTATAATCTTGCAACACGGCCAATGAATAAACCCGCGCTAAACGTGTGCCAGGATGATAAATAATAAGAATATAACCGACAATACGGTGAGCAACTTCGGCCACCAGTAAAGCACGGTGCTCGGTGGTCAGCCAGTGGCGAAAACTGCGTCGGCTGAGTTTATCCGTTGCAAAACTGGTATTTTCCAGTAGAACCAAATCTTCAATATCACACAGCTGTGCCGGGCGAATCAAAGCCTTCATGCGCTTAAACCTCGTAGCGCCTGGGTAATAACCTGTCGGGAACGAAATAATACCATCTCTTGCCAAGCCGGATCATTCGGACAAAAATGTTGGCGCATCAGTTGGCTATGCGCCAATCTGGCTTGCTCATTATCGGACTGCGCCCACAATTGATGGTCACGCAACAACACATCAAACAATTGATCGGTGCTGTAAGTGCCAAATTCCAGGGTAATGTAACAACTGCGCCCGTTCATAACCGCGTGCCACAGATAATCCTGCAAACCGGATTTAGCGACAGAACTGGAAGTACCCAGTGCAGGCAAAGTCACCGAATCACCGTACCAACGCTGCGCTATGTGCGTACCTGCGCTTTCTGGCGGGTGATCGCAGATGATTTCACCATAGCCATAAGCCCCTAAACCGCTGTGTAAATCGATAACGGCGAGATTGCGCTGGTGCATATCATAATGCTGGATAAGTTCTTCCACCACCAAGCGACCATGCGCAGGTGCAGTACCGCCATAAAAAGGCCCCGCCGGATCGTGATACTGGCCGCCACTCACGGCTTTTTCAAAGGCAATTCGGCCATGATTATGTTCAAATGCGCTAAATAATCGCATTCTTTCCGCCTTGTCGTCTAAAAACAAGGCGGAGCGCAGCGCCGCATAATCTGGATTTTCCGGCAAGGGGTTGGAAAAATCAACTGCGTTCCGGTTGAGATCAACCCCGTCAGCATCACAGCGCCGTTGCCAGGCATAACCCCACGGTGTTAATGCATGTATTACCAATAGCGCGACATCTGGGGGTAAATCAAACTGCCTTGCCGCGAGTAAACGTAAAAAATCAAGCTCTATCGCACTACCTGCGTAGCCTTCAATACCGTGTGTACCGGCAATCAACACTAACACATGTTTGGCATCTTTTGAGCCGATCCATACCGTATCGGTAATCAGGGCATTACCCTCAGGACTTGTACCCGCACACGGATAAGCTAAACACTGTTTAGGCAAAGACACACAAGCAACCTGCGCTAACCAGTGCTGTCTCCCCTGCATATAACTTGCAGGGAACACACGGGGATCAATGGCGGCAACAGGCAGATTCATGATTGTAGACACCATCAATTAAAACAAGCCGGTTATCTTGCCAGTATCATCAATATCAATACGTTCTGCGGCAGGTTGTTTGGGTAAGCCCGGCATGGTCATCATGTCGCCTGCGATGGCAACAATAAACCCTGCGCCATTTGCCAGCTTGACCTCACTGATTTCAACAATATGGCCTGTGGGTGCGCCTTTTAGAGCTGGATTGGTAGAAAATGACATTTGCGTTTTGGCAATACACACAGGGAATTTGCCATAGTTTTCATCCCAAACCTTTAACTGGGCTTTAATTTTGGCACTGGCAGAAATCCCTGATGCGCCGTAAAGTTTGGTTGCTATGGCCGCTATTTTGTCCCACGAACTTATGTTTTCATCATAGACAAACGTACAACCCGGTTCACGGTGATCGACAATATTAATCACTTCCTGAGCCAAGCTTTCTGCACCCGCACCACCTTCTGCCCAATGTTTGGAAACTACGCAGCTTGCACCCAGCACCGCGCATTTGGCTTTAAACAGATCAAGTTCTGCTTGCGTATCAAAAGTGAAATGGTTAACACACACCACACATGGCAAACCATAATGTTGGGTGATGTTGTTATAGTGGCGTTCCAAGTTTTCAAAACCTGCTTCCAATGCCGCCAGATTTTCCTGGTTCAAATCTTCCTTGTTCACGCCACCGTGAAATTTTAGCGCCCGTATCGTCGCTACCAAAACCACAGCCGATGGTTTTAAATCCGCCATCCGGCATTTGATGTCGATGAATTTTTCCGCACCTAAATCCGCACCGAAACCGGCTTCTGTAATCACGTAATCAGCCAGTTTTAAGGCAGTTTTCGTGGCAGTTACCGTGTTACAACCGTGGGCAATATTAGCGAATGGCCCGCCGTGAATGATGGCAATATTGTTTTCCAGGGTTTGCACCAAATTGGGTTTAATGGCATCTTTTAACAGTGCTGCCATTGCACCTTGTGCTTTCAAATTACTGGCATAAACCGCTGTGCTGCCATCGGCTTTATAACCGATAACGATCCGTCCCAAACGCTTTTTCAAGTCGGCGCGACTGGTCGCCAAACAGAGAATCGCCATGACTTCAGAAGCGACAACGATATCGTAACCGTCTTCACGAGAATAGCCGTTGCCTGTGCCCCCTAGGCCGATGATAATTTTCCGTAATGCTCGGTCGTTCATATCAACAACCCGTTTCCACTGGATGCGGCGTGGATCAATACCCAGCAAATTACCGTGGGTAATATGGTTGTCGATCAGGGCTGAAAGCAGGTTATGTGCTACGCCGATGGCATGGAAGTCACCGGTAAAATGCAGGTTGATGTCTTCCATCGGTACAACTTGCGAATAGCCACCACCTGCTGCACCGCCTTTCATACCAAAGCACGGCCCCAGCGATGGCTCGCGTAAACACATCATGGCCTTTTTACCGATTCGGTTCAGCGCATCACCCAAACCTACGGTGGTCGTTGTTTTGCCTTCCCCCGCTGGCGTAGGGCTGATGGCTGTTACCAGTATCAGTTTACCTTCTGGCTTATCCGCCAAACTGGCCACATATTCCAGCGAGAGCTTGGCTTTGTAATGGCCGAAAGGATCCAGATGTTCGGCATCAATACCGTACTGTTCTTTGACTAAACCGATAATCGGCTTCATGTTTGCTTGTTGGGCAATTTCTATATCAGACATCGTATCGTATCCCGAAAGTTGATAAGTTATAAAATAGTAAATAGACTCTGTGAGCGACTCGCAAAGAGTCTTTTACAAAGATTTCAGGATCAGCAAAATACCTGACGTGAATAAAAACACCGCAAATAATTTGCTGTATTTTTCATTATCAATCTGGTTGTACAACATTTCCTCGGTCAATAAAAACATCACCGTACCGACTTGCATCAGGCTGATTTTGTCAAAATAGGACACGCTAAATTCACTGCCGACCCAAAATAAAGTCAGCAATTGGCACAAGGCAACCGTCGCATAACTTGCAGCTGCGGTGACACGGGTTTTATCTTTGGGGTAATGTTTACTGTAAATAATAACAGTTAACAACGAGCCGCCTAAATTGCTGACACCATGTACCATGCCCATGACCATTAAATACAGTCGCTCGTACTTCACTATCGACTGTACCTTGTGTTCAATAAAGACGGAAATACTTTTTAAAGCCACAAAAATTAATAAAACACCAATCACAGGGGTGATGTTGATTTTAACCGAGGTGACCAACGCTAGAAAAATAACCACCACAGGCACGCTGTAAATCAGTATGTTTTTGTAAAAGGCAGTATCAAGTTCCCGATAATGCCGGAGTACCTGCAACGTATTGATGGCGATAGACACCGGCAGTAACACACCCAGTGCTTCAACAAATTCATATCCCAGCAATAGCAATATCGGCGTACCAAATAATAATACGCCCACACCAAAAATGGATTGGATAACGGATACCGCTATAACGGTAAATAAAATATCAACTGGCATTGTTTGTCTCGTTATAGTTTCGTCATATTTAGATTGTAGACAAAACGATTTTTATTAAGGAAGCGAGGCACTGAATGATGACTTCAAAATTTTATCCAATGCCCTATAAATCGGGTCAAAGTTTTTTTAATATAAATGACATTAGGCAAGCCTTCAAAGTGAGCATCGCAGGTGAGTAAGTCTGCATCATAAGCCAGTGCTGTTGCATAGACAATGGCATCGGCTGTGGATAGTTGGTATTGGCCTTGTAATTGGGTTGCTTGCAGGGCAATTCTGGTATCAAGCGATGCAACCAGGCAACTTTGTGTATAAGCTATCAGTTGGTCGGCTTCATCTTCGCCTACTTCGCGTGTCAGCCAAGTAGCAAGCTCTACCTGAACCAGTGTGGGCACGATGCACTGGCCAGCGTCAGGAAACTCGCTGGCAATCGCGTGTTTTAATGAGCTTCCGAGCAACCATTCTAGCCATATTGAGGTATCAACAACACGCATCAAGATTTGTTGTTGCGATCTCTAACATGGCTAATATCCGCACCTTCTGCAATGCCTTGTAAATCAATAAGGCTGGGCACGGGCATCATTAACATGCCATTGCCTTTGGGGATAAAGGCAAATTCCTGCCCCGATTGCCAATCCTGATCTTCGCAGACAGACTTAGGAATAACAATTTGATATTTGCTGGACAGCGTTGCTGTGGTGGGTGGTTTTATGCTCATTATTTATCGATGCTCTGGACATTAAGAATGGCTAACTAACACGCTAAGTAATTACATAAAGCCAATGAATTCATCTACAGAAATAGCCAAATCTTGCTTGATAATTTTTACTAATAATCCTTTATGGTTGGCAAAATAGGCATTATTAAACCGCTATCTCTATATCTCTAATGCCAATAAAAACATTTGAAAACTCTTCATTTTGTTCTTCTAAACAAAGTTCGATGACTTCCTGAATATTGGCCAAAGCCTCATCGAGGGTTTTACCATAACTCCGACAAGCCTGGAATAACGGGCAACTGACAATAAAAACCCCGTCTTCATCTTGTTCTATAAGGATTGGAAAGTGTTTTTTACTGACATAAATTTACCTAAGCTAAAAAAATCGCAATTCAATTAGTCGGATGCCCAAATTTTATCTAAATGTGCTGCCGTAAGTAACTTCTCGCGTAGGGCATAACGTGGTGACTGCATATTGACTTCACTACTTTCTATACGAGGAATCGGGCCGATTGTTATTGGCATATTTTTAAATTTCAAAAGATACTTACCTGTATTGCCATAGGGTTCAATGTGCTCAATCTCCGCCAAATGTGTAATTGCGGCTATAGGTGCCACACGATAAGCTGCAATGTATTTGATTTTAGAAATATGCTTGGCATTAATTCGAATGGCAAACCAGCATTTTTCATTAATGAATCTCTGCTGGAAACCCTCCTCCCGTGCTGGAACAACAATCGTATCAAATTTTTCTGCATCCGGAACCATAGGCTGAATTTGCTCTTCGATTTTATCACCCAGTTTGGGAGCGCTAAATGCATTAATACCCAGCATCGGTAAAATCAACAGCATATCGGCTAAGAATGCCTGAGCAGTTGCTTTAGCTACTGGAGACATTGTTGGAGCTGTCGGGGTGTTTTTGTTTAAAAGAATAACTCGATCAAATTGCTTAGCTCGTGCAACCAATTCCGATTCCAAAAATTGCACTTCTGTTTTACCAATCTTGTGGTTACCATCCACAAAATAAACACCCCAACTCCAGCCTTCCTTATTCGCAACGTGATTTTTCAATCGCTCACCCACTGGATCGGCTTCACCGATATAAATTACGTCTTCGGCAGCATTGCCGATCAGTATATAAATTCCAGCCTGATTAAAACCTGGTTCATGCTTGAGCAAATGGAATTGATCTTTTGCAAACACAACACCAAATCCCGACCAATTTGACTTATCAACATGGCGAATTCCTTGAGGATCACCCGTTGTTGCGAACAGGGTTATTGAAAAAGGCGTTGGCATCTATCGTCTGCTATTTTCAGTCCATTCTACAAGCTTCAATCAACCATACACCGGAAACCGTTTACAAAGCGCACCCACCTTCTCACGCACCGATGCAATCAACGCGTCATCCTCCATATTTTCCATCACATCACACATCCAGCCCGCCACCTCAGCCACATCTGCTTCCATAAAGCCGCGAGTTGTCACCGCAGGCGTACCCACCCGAATACCGCTAGTAACAAACGGCGATTGCGGATCATTCGGCACCGCGTTTTTATTAACCGTGATATGCGCCTTACTCAACGCC
This sequence comes from Crenothrix polyspora, assembly GCF_900163745.1. Lineage (GTDB taxonomy): Bacteria > Pseudomonadota > Gammaproteobacteria > Methylococcales > Methylomonadaceae > Crenothrix > Crenothrix polyspora_B. The sequence continues at coordinate 1,312 of NZ_FUKJ01000197.1, read as the reverse complement.
GCATCGGCAGCCTTGCCGGTAATGCCCTTAGGAATCAATGACACCAGCATCAAGTGATTATCCGTACCACCCGACACCACATCAAAACCACGCGCCATAAACACCGCCGCCATCGCCTGGGCATTCTTAATCACTTGGGTTTGGTACACCTTAAATTCAGGCTGCATGGCTTCTTTCAAGGCCACCGCTTTCGCGGCAATGACGTGCATCAATGGCCCGCCCTGTATGCCAGGGAAAATATTGGAATCAAATTTCTTTTCCAACTCAGGATTGCTTTTGCACAGAATCAAACCACCACGCGGCCCACGCAACGATTTATGCGTGGTCGTCGTCACCACATCGGCAATCGACACCGGATTAGGATACACACCCGCCGCAATCAAACCCGCCACATGTGCCATATCGACAAACAAATACGCACCGACCTTATCGGCAATCTCCCTGAAACGCTGCCAATCCCACACCCGTGAGTAAGCCGAAAAACCTGCGACTATCACTTTAGGCTTGTGTTCCAAGGCCAAGGCTTCAACTTGTTCATAATCGATTTCACCGGTATCTGGATTTAAACCGTATTGAATCGCATTGTAGATTTTGCCGGAAAAATTCGGTTTCGCGCCGTGCGTTAAATGGCCACCGTTAGCCAGACTCAAGCCTAAAATGGTATCGCCGGGTTGTACCAAGGCCATAAACACTGCCATGTTGGCTTGCGAACCGGAATGCGGCTGCACGTTGGCATAATCCGCACCAAACAGGGCTTTGGCGCGGTCGATAGCCAGTTGTTCGGCTTTATCGACAAATTCGCAGCCGCCGTAATAGCGCTTGCCTGGATAACCTTCGGCGTATTTGTTAGTCAACTGCGAGCCTTGCGCTTCCAATACCCTGGGGCTGGCGTAATTTTCCGAAGCAATCAGTTCGATATGATCTTCCTGGCGCTGGCGCTCTTCTTCCATCGCTTCGAATAATTCATCATCGAAACCGGCGATGGTCATTGATTTGTTAAACATGGTTGTCTCCTGTGTGAATTCTGTATTGTCTGGGTTACGGTTGGATAAGCAGTATCTGTAAATCAGCCACATTAGTGCCGGTGGCTCCGGTCATCAGTAAATCGTGTGAATTTTTTAGTGCCGTATAGGAATCATTGTTTTTGAGTGCTTCGCCAGGATTAATGCTTGCGGCTAATAGTCGTTGTATTGTACAGGAATCTACCATGCCGCCGGCAGCATCTGTGGGGCCATCACGGCCATCGGTACCGCCGCTCAAAAATACCCAGTCGCCTTGCAAACCGTGTGCTTTTGCGCTGATGGCAAAAGCC
>NZ_FUKJ01000303.1 GCF_900163745.1 Crenothrix polyspora | reverse complement strand
AGATGGCCTTTACGCAGGCGTATATCTTCGTTTTTTTTAAGGTAAAGTTCGGGGTGCGCCATGATTTGGTCTGGAGTATGTGAGGGTTAACGTTTTGTACCCGACAAGCGGATCCAGTCTTCTTGTTGCACCAAAGGTTGTAGCGCGATGTGGCTTTGGTAGGCGTTGATAACGGCATCGGCCTGTTCATGCAAAATGCCGGATAAAATCAACGTGCCACCGGATACCAGCAAGCTGGCAATCATGTCCGACATGTCAATCAATGGCTTGGCCAATATATTGGCCAGTACAATGTCAGCTTGCATCACAGGGAAATCTTTCGGCAGATAACAGTGGATTTTGTCCTGTACCTTGTTTTTTAAGGCATTGCTTTCGGTGGCGGTGATGGCTTGTGGATCAATATCGACCGCATGGGCAATCTTTGCGCCTAATAATACCGCAGCAACAGCCAATATTCCTGAACCACAGCCATAGTCAATCACGGTTTTACCGGTTAGATCGTGACTGGCCAGCCATTCCAGGCATAAGGCGGTAGTCGGGTGCGTGCCCGTGCCAAAGGCTAGGCCAGGGTCGAGTATCAAACACACGGTATCCGGTTCATGCTGTTGCTGGTCGGTGGGGCAAACCCAGAGTTTATCGGCAAACTTCATCGGTTTGTAGAATTCCATCCAGGCGCGTTCCCAGGCCTGGTCGCCGATTTCGTCGTATTGCCAGTTGACTAAGGGATGGCTTTGAAAGTGTTCGATGACTTGGGCTTTGATGCTGTCGGGATCCGCATCCAGTTCATACAGGGCAATGACTTGTGTGTTGCTCCAGATTTTGGTTTCACCGATAGCTGGTTCGTACACAGGTTCATCTTCAGCGTCCATGTAGGTGACCGAGACAGCGCCCAAGTCACTGAAAAAATCGGCAATATCCGGCGCAGTGTGTTCGTCGCTGATAACAGAAAGTTGATGCCAGGCCATAGTGTCCTAGAAAACAGTGTCTTTAAAAAAACAACAGGGTGTAAGCACCCTGTTTTTGTATGAGCCATGCAGCGGTAGGGTGGGCAGGTTTTTTTGCCTTTATGCCCTCGGGTACACCATTTGCATCGGTCTATATTTCATGTGGGCACGAATAGCATGTGCCCACCCTACTTGATTAGGTAATGCCCAATTTCTTTTCCAGATAATGAATATTCTGGCTACCTGCGGCAAAACCGCTGTCATTCATAATGTCTTGCTGCAAGGGGATGTTGGTTTTAATGCCGTCGATAATCAGTTCGCTCAAGGCGGTATTCATACGGGCAATGGCACTTTGGCGGTTTTCGCCGTGGGCAATCAACTTGCCGATCATCGAATCGTAATACGGCGGCACTTTGTAGCCATTGTAGATATGGGTTTCGCAGCGAATCCCTGGGCCGCCAGGCATATGGAACTGATCGATAGTGCCAGGACAGGGCATAAACGTCCGTGGATCTTCAGCATTCAATCGGCATTCAATCGCATGACCCTGCATTTTGACTTGATCCTGAGTAATCGATAGCTTTTCACCAGCGGCAATACGCAGTTGTTCTTTCACAATATCAAAACCGGTGACCATTTCGGTGACTGGATGCTCGACCTGTACGCGGGTGTTCATTTCAATGAAGAAAAACTCCCCTTTTTCATACAAAAACTCAAAAGTCCCCGCGCCTAAATAGCCAATTTCAACACAGGCTCTGGCGCAACGTTCACCAATGGCTTTACGTTGTGCTTCAGTAATGCCAGGTGCTGGCGCTTCTTCAACCACTTTTTGATGACGGCGCTGCATGGAGCAATCGCGCTCACCCAAATGGATGGCATTGCCGTGTGAATCAGCCATCACCTGAAACTCAATGTGGCGCGGATCTTCCAGAAACTTTTCCATGTACACAGTCGGGTTACCAAACGCACTGCCGGCTTCGGCTTTGGTCATGGAGATCGCATTAATTAAGGCTGCTTCGGTATGCACGGTACGCATACCACGACCACCACCGCCACCAGCGGCTTTAATGATAACCGGATAGCCGATTTCCTGCGCCAGTTTCAGATTCTTTTTATTATCATCACTCAGCGGTGTGTTATCGCCAGGAACGCAAGGCACACCGGCGGCAATCATGGCTTTTTTAGCGGAGATTTTATCGCCCATCATGCGGATGGTATCGGCATTGGGGCCGATAAACACAAAGCCGCTTTGTTTCACTTTTTCGGAAAAATCAGCGTTTTCAGATAAAAAGCCGTAGCCAGGATGTATCGCTTCGGCATCGGTGACTTCTGCCGCGCTAATAATAGCCGGGATATTCAGATAGCTGTCGATGGATGACGCAGGGCCGATACATACCGATTCATCGGCTAAACGCACATGTTTTAAATCTCTGTCGGCTTCAGAATGCACGGCAACCACTTTTACGCCTAATTCTCTACAGGCGCGAAGTATACGCAATGCAATCTCGCCTCGGTTGGCAATGACTATTTTGTCGAACATAATTTCCCTACCGTATTGTGTTATTCGATGACGAACAAAGGTTGGCCATATTCGACAGGTTCAGCGTTATCTACCAACACCTGGGTGACTGTACCGCTCTTGTCGGCTTCAATCTGGTTGAGAATTTTCATGGCTTCGATGATACACAAGGTATCACCGGCTTTAACAGATTGTCCCACTTCGGCAAATGTTTTTGAGCCTGGCGATGCGGAACGGTAGAACGTGCCGACCATCGGTGATTTAACAATGTGTCCAGTAATTTTTTCTTCAACCGGTGCAGAAGATACTACGGCAGCGCCTGGTGCGAAGCTTTGGGGCGCTTGTGCATAATTGACCGGTGCGGCCATCATGGTGTTGGCAGGATAACGGCTGATGCGTATCGATTCTTCGCCTTCTTTCACTTCTAATTCGGCAATGCCAGATTCTTCTATGATTTCAATGAGTTTTTTTATTTTTCTAATATCCATGGGGTTTATCTCTCTGCTAATATCTGGTGTGCAGCCTGTAAGGCCAGTTCATATCCGGTTGCGCCTAATCCACAAATAATGCCTTTGGCAATATCTGAGAAATAGGAGTGTTTTCTAAACGCTTCGCGTGCGTGAACGTTTGACAAATGCACTTCTATAAAGGGTATTTTTGTTGCCAGCAGTGCATCACGTATGGCGACACTGGTGTGGGTAAATGCGGCGGGGTTAATAATAATAAAGTCTACGGCATTAGCGTAAGCTTGGTGTATCAGCTCAACGATTTCATGTTCGGCATTATTTTGATGAAAATGGAGTTGGTGATCGAGCAGTGTCGCTTGCTTTTCGAGTGCCTGTTGAATGTCAGCGAGCGTTTTTACGCCGTAGTGGCCAGGTTCACGTAGCCCTAATAAGTTTAAATTTGGGCCGTTAAGTACGGTAATAGCTGCCATTTCGTTATTTTTATAGGTAAACGCAATTTAACGCGCAATTGTGCCCAATTTGCTTAACTTTGTCCAGATATCGCGTATTTTTGCTATAACATTAATGTTCAGGAATGTTTTTTAAAATGCCGCTATTAAGCGATTTAAATAATAAATATTTCTGTAAAATAAGCAGCTTATAGAATGCGTCCAGGTAATCGCCCAGCAGATGCCAACATGGCAATAAAACACAGATTAGATGATTTAAACGGATTTTATTTTCTTTTATCCGTGTTTGTTAATCAAATCGGTGTCTTGTATATTTAACTTTGTGCCTTTGGAGAAAAACATGCAACAAAAACAAAACATCAGCGCATTTATTTTAGGGTTGTTTATTTTTTTGGGATTATCGGCCTTAGGCTATTTTTTAGGCAATGCTGCTATTCGTTTTAAAGAATACGAGCGTACAGTCGCTGTAAAAGGTTTGTCTGAGCGCGAAATGCCCGCTGATATTGTCATCTGGCCGATTCAATACGCCGTAGCCGATAATGATTTGGGCAAGCTGTACAATTCCCTTGAAAGCAATGCCAAAACCATCAGGGATTATTTGCTGCAAGCCGGTATTAAAGAAGCGGAAATTACCGTTTCACCACCGGCAATCACCGATAAATCCGCACAGGCGTATACCGAATCGGCTCATGCCGAGTTTAGATATACCGCATTACAGACGGTGACGGTATATTCCAGTAACGTGGCATTGGTACGTACACAAATGTCTGCCATATCGGAATTGGGTAAAAAAGGCATTGCGCTGACCGGTAACAGTCAGGGGCAAATGGAAGAATATATGTACAGCCAGCTCAATCAGATAAAACCGGAAATGATTCAGGAAGCCACCACCAAAGCGCGGGAAGTGGCGCAAAAATTTGCCGGCGATTCCAACAGCAAACTCGGTAAAATCAAACAGGCCTCGCAAGGGCAATTTACCATTGAGCCGCGAGATACCAACAACCCGCATATCAAAAAAATCAGGGTAGTTTCTACCGTCGAATATTATTTGTCTGATTAAA
>NZ_FUKJ01000110.1 GCF_900163745.1 Crenothrix polyspora | reverse complement strand
GCGATTTTTTGATGTGCCCAGTGCAGCCAGCGGGTGATGGTGCTGTAAATGAGATTCAGGAATGCAAAGGTTAAAAGTTGTGGCTTGGTTAGCGCAAATACTCTGGCTACCAGCACGGTGGCCAATATTTTTGCCGTTATTTCCAAAAGAATGCCTTGTAAAATCAAACCATTTGCTAGCATTCCTATGGCAATAATATTGATCGGCGTGACAATTAACAGTGGAATACTGAATGCCACCAATGCCATGTTTGGCGATGTCTGGCTGAGCCATTGTTCGATATTACTGAGATTTAGCCACCGGACTAGCGAATGCCCAAATGCTGTCAGTAAATCCCAAAGCCATTCCTCAAAGATCAGGAAAATTGCTAAAAGCGTAATTAGAATTTTTTTCATGATGTGATGCAATAGAGTTTTAAAAACCTCCATTGTAGACACTAAATCCTTGGTTGCAATCAAGGTTTCAGCGATGAGCGAAATTAGCTTGGGGCGTGTAGACAGTATGGACACGAAAAACCTGTCCATACCTTTCGAGGCTTTTTAGGTAACTACTCAGCCGTCCAAAAGATAGGGTAAAGCATTTTATATCCACGGAAAACACAAAAAACACGGAAAAGTGTAGATATTTTGTCGCAAAAAAATCATTACTGAAAACTTTTTGTGTCTTTTGTGCCGCTTAAAAGCGCCTACTTTTGGTTTCCGTGGACGCTGTTGTAACATCCACTGAGTAGTTACTTTTTTAGTGCTTAAAGCGCCACCAATGCACTGTCATAATCGGGCTCGTTGGCCAGTTCAGCAACCAATTGTGTGTAGATTACCGTATCATGCTCATCAATAATGACGATAGCCCGTGCGGTAAGCCCTGCGAGAATCGTATCGGTAAGCGTTACACCGTAATCATTGGCAAAGGTTGAACGGAAAGTCGACAAGGCGATAACATCTTTTAGACCTTCGACTTCACAAAAACGGCATTGTGCAAAAGGTAAGTCGGCGGAAATGACTAATACCACGGTGTTATCCAAACCGGTCGCTTTTTCATTGAATTTGCGTGTTGAAGCCGCGCAGGTCGGCGTATCCAGACTCGGTACAATATTGAGCACTTTCTTTTTACCTGGATAATTTGCCAAACTAATGTCTTGCAGTTTGCTGTTGACCAATATGAAATCGGGGGCTTTGCTGCCTACTGTAGGTAAGTCGCCAGAGGTATGGAGTGGATTGCCTTGAAAGGTGATTGCTGCCATGAGAATTCCTGTTACGGTGTTAGGTAATTTCCAATAATAAATCCACCAAAATAATTGTCCACGAAAAACACGAAAGGCACAAAATATAAAGCTTTTTTGCGTTTTTCGTGCCTTTCGTGGAAATCACCTTAATAGAATACTGTTAGCTTATTTTACGTAAGTTCTGAGCAGCTTTTTTTATTCTTTGCTCTTCACACGTCTGGCGATAATCAGCTTTCTTTTGGTTTCCCAATCAGTCATTTTAGCTTTTTGACCATCAAATGGATTCGCGGTTGATTTAAATTCCACCCGTATTGGCGTGCCAGACAAATGTAATTTGGTACGGAAATAATTGGTTAAATAACGCTTGTAAGAGATTGGCAAAGCATCCGTTTGTGTGCCATGCACGATGACTACCGGCGGATTTCTACCGCCTTGATGCGCGTACTTAAGTTTGATACGGCGCATGTGTACCATCGGCGGCTGATGCTCAGTGGTGGCTTCTTTGAGAATGCGCGTTAAAACCGGTGTTGACATATCCACCATTGCCGAATCATACAGTGTGTGGACGACTTCAAATAATTTACCGACACCGCTACCATGTAAGGCCGAAATCGGGTGTTTTTCGGCAAATTCCAGAAACGCCAATTTAATTTCAATATGGCGCTTAACAGTTTCTTTTTGTGATTGTGATAAGCCATCCCATTTATTCAGGCCGATAATCAGGGCACGTCCCGCTTCCAGCACCAAGCCTAACAAATGTGCATCCTGATCGGTGATACCTTCGTTGGCATCCACCAAATAAATCACCACATTGGCTTTTTCAATGGCTTGCAATGATTTGATAACGCTGAATTTTTCGATAACCTCAGACACTTTAGAGCGCCGACGCATACCGGCGGTGTCAATCAGCGTGTAGGTTTTGCCGTTGCGCTCAAAAGGGATGTAGATACTGTCGCGGGTAGTGCCAGGTTCATCATAGACAATAACCCGGTCTTCGCCCAATAAACGATTGATTAAGGTAGACTTACCCACGTTAGGTCGTCCGACAACAGCAATGGCAATATCTCTTTTACTGTCATGCTCAACAATGGGTTGTTCAGGTGGCAGCAAGGCGTTGACGCGCTCCAGTAGCTCAGGTACGCCGCGCCCATGAGATGCGGCGACTAATACCGGTTCGCCCAAAGCCAAGGCGTAAAAGTCAAATGCGGCGACACTGGCATCAATACCGTCCACTTTATTGGTCACCAGAATAACCGGTTTGGCCAGTTTTCTGACCGTGGCGGCGATAGCACGATCCGAGGCACTCAAGCCTTCGCGGGCATCCACCATAAACACAATCACATCGGCTTCTTCAAGTGCGATTTGCACCTGTTCTCTGGCGACACTTTCTATGCCCTGGGCATCATCGGCGATACCGCCAGTATCGACAACCAGACAAGGGCGGTTGCCATGTTTGACTCGACCGTATTGACGATCGCGGGTAAGGCCTGGAAAATCAGCAACCAGCGCCTCACGACTCCGGGTTAAATAGTTGAATAATGTTGATTTGCCAACATTGGGTCTGCCCACGAGGGCGATTACAGGTAACATAAATTTTTAAGGTAGATTTGCTTTTAACGCGGCGAGAGTGCCGTCTTCTGCATAAACATAAACGATATTGTCTACGACAAGGGGTTTGGTATCGATAGCGGCACTGGTAATATGCGTGCGTCCTAATTGTCTGCCATCGGTGTTGCTAAGCCAGTGGACATAGCCGTCATAATCGCCCACCACCACATAACTGCCGTACACGGCAGGTGCGGTTAATTGCCGTTGATGCAGTTCTTTTTGTTTCCATAACGAGCGACCAGATTGCTGTTCAATCTGCAATAAATCGCCTTCGGAGTCAGACAAATACAGGTACTGGAAGTCTTTGCTGAGGCCTGTGTGCGATGATATTTCTGGATTACGCCAGGTCACTTCGCCATTGGCTTGCGTTACCGCACTGATGCCACCTTGATAGCTGGCGACATAAATGACACCGGCTTCTTCCACAGGGTCAACATCCAGATCGACCAGTCTTTCCACTTCGGAACGACCGCTAGGCATGGCAACGCTGGTTTCCCAGACGTATTTGCCATCTTCCAAACGTAAGGCGATTAACTTACCGCTGTCGTAGCCGCTGATAATCTTGTCTTCAACAATAATCGGCGCACTCACGCCCCGCACACTGAGGGCAGGGATGTTGTGTTCGTAATGCCACAGCTTTTTGCCGGTTTTTTCGTCGAATGCGACAATAGCGCCATCAATTGTTCGAACTACAACGATACCTTTGGCAATCACAGGCACTGATAATACTTCACTGGATACCGTGGATTTCCACAGTGTAGCACCGTTTTCAATGTTTAAGGCAATGACTTCGGCATCGCTGGATCCTAAAATAGCCGTGCCAGCACCTATGCCAGGGCCACCGGAAAAATGCACCTCTTTTTCATTTGCATCCTGCGCTTCGGCTTCCCAGATTAATTTGCCGGTTGTTAAGTCGCGGGCTTGTACCAAACCATTTTTATCAGCCGCCAGAATTTTGCCAAAACCAATGGCCGGCACTAGCTTTAAGGATTGTTCATCAGCGCCCACGCCTATGGTTTCGTCCCATAAGGTATCAATTTTTACTTCTGGCGTGTATTCCGTCAATTCAGTCGGTGGCTCGGTATTGTCAGCGCCGCCATGAAAGTAATCACCTATGCCACTAAAAAAATCCTTAACAGGACTTTCGTCGTCGCTAGCGCAGGCGGTGAGATGTAAACAGATAACAAGTAACGTAAGACGGCGCATTATTTTTTAGGAGTCAGGCTTTCGGCAGTGGCCAAATCATCAATTTTATATTGCAATAACGGTGATTGATGGCCGTTTCGCAATGCGCTTTGATAGGCAGTACGCGCTTCATCGACACGACCCAACGCTACATATAAATCGCCGGTCAATTCATCGTAATTGCCAGAAAAGCTGGATGCGGCGGCAGGATCAATGCTATTGATTAATTGCAAGCCTGGTTCGTATTCTTGGGTGGCCAACATTAAACGTACCAGCCTGAGCTTGGCAATATTAGCCAATTCTTTATTGGGGCTTGCGGCGATGCCTTGCAAAATTGTTTTGGCACCGGCTAAATCTCCGCTTTGTGCTTTTAACTTGGCTTGTATCAAACCACTAAAACTGACATATTCCGTGCTGCCAAATTGGTCTTTAATTTGGGCTGCCAACTTGTCTACCGAGTCTTTTTTATTGGCTTCAGCGGCTTTTTGCAATTGTTCGAACAACGCAGAGGCTTGGTTGAGTTTTTGTTTTTTATGGTCTTGCCAATAATTCCAGCCCAGAATCAGGGCAATTCCCATCACCAAACCAATGATGACGGACTGGCTATTTTCCTTCCACCATCGTTTTAGGGCTTCAACCTGCGCTTCTTCTGTATCGTATATTTCCACGTTGTTTTCTCTATGTCTTTCTTAATGAATAGGGAGGCTGTTACGACAGTTTTTCTTGCAAGAATTCAATCGCCGCCTGTTGGGACAAGTTTAGCTGCGCTTGTTCATCCCGTAAAAACTTGATGCCGACTTCGCCACGGCTCACTTCATCGTCACCGAGAATGATCGCATAAGTAGCGCCACTTTTATCAGCTTTTTTAAATTGGCTTTTAAAACTACCGCCGCCGCAGTTGACTTGCAGTTTTAATGCGGGAATCTCGTTTCTGAGCGTTTCGGCAAAACGTAAGCTCTCTTGTTCAGCTATCTGGCCGGTACGTACCATGTAGGCATCTACACTGCTGACAGTAACGCTGTCTGTCACGGTTTCCAGCAAGGCTAGCAAGCGCTCCATGCCCATAGCAAAGCCAATGCCATGACCGACTTTGCCGCCTAACTGTTCTATCAGGGTATCATAGCGGCCACCGGCACACACTGTGCCTTGAGAGCCTAATTCGGTGGTCACCCATTCAAACACGGTTTTACTGTAATAATCAAGACCACGAACCAATCGTGTGTTAATTGTGTAGTCTATGCCCAGATTATCGAGGACTGTCGTTATGGCTTTGAAATGTTCAAGACTTTCAGTACCTAAATAGGCCATTAATTCTGGTGCATTGACAACAACATCCCGCATGGCCGGATTTTTAGTGTCCAGGATGCGTAACGGGTTGGTTTTTAAGCGCCGCAAACTGTCTTCATCCAGTTGTTCCAGATGCTGTTCAAAATATTCGACCAAACGGCTACGGTAAACCAGGCGTTCGTCAATTGTACCCAAAGAATTTAACTGCAAGCTGACCTTATTGCGGATACCCAGCCTTTTCCACAGTCTGTCCATAATTAAAATCAGTTCGGCATCAATGTCAGGCCCTGCCATGCCGTAGGCTTCAACACCGAGTTGAATAAATTGGCGATAGCGACCTTTTTGAGGACGCTCATGACGGTACATCGGGCCGTAATACCATAACCGGTGGGTCTGATTATGTAACAGACCATGTTCCAGGCAGGCTCTCAAACATCCTGCCGTGCCTTCTGGACGCAGCGTTAAAGAGTCACCGTTCCTGTCTTCAAAGGTGTACATTTCTTTTTCGACAATATCGGTGACTTCGCCGATAGAACGTTTAAACAGTTCAGTTTTTTCGACGATAGGCAGCCGTATTTCGCTATAACCGTAGGAGCCTAGCACTTCTCTCAGTGTCTGCTCGGTCGCTTGCCAGAGTGGGGTTTGGTCGGGTAATACATCGTGCATACCCCGAATTGCTTGTATGTTATTGGCCATATTTGTTTCTAGCGGTTACCACAATACAGATTTAATTTTATTGGCTTCGTCTGACAGCGGGAATTTTTTAAGTAATAAATGTTGGTATTCGGTCGCTAATTCGTTATTGCCCAACGCGCGTTCGGTATGAATGGCTATCCATAACGTTTCTGCGGTATGCGATGATCCGCTTAAATAACGTTGTAGATATTCGTTGGCAGCATTAAAGTCGTTATGTTGATAACTGAGTTTTTGCATTTCCGCCAGGGCAGGTGCATAGCTGCTGTTTTGCAATAGCGCCTGCTGAAAGTAAGGCTCAGCTTTTTGAATCTGCCCCATTGCCATCTGACAACGCCCAGCATTGGTTAAGGCTAGCCAGGGTCTGTTGTTAAATGGCGTGGAAGCCGCCTGTTTTAATAACAACATGCCTCTTTCATACTGTTTTTGTTCACACAGAAAGCGACCATAATTGTTTTGTACACCCAGATCGCTAGCATCCAAATGTAATGCTATTTCGTAATGTTTTATTGCTTCAGCGGGGAGATTCATTTTTTCATATAAAAATGCCAACCCGTTGTGTGCCTGTACATTATTGCTGTCTTTACCGAGTGCGATATTCAGATTCTGTTTGGCGATATCAAGCTTATTCATACTCAGATAGCGCATACCCAGCTGTACATAAACATCGGCAGATTCAGCGGCGCTTTGTCCAGAAAATAGCGCACAGCCAGATAGCGTTAACGATAGCGAACAGGCGGCAAGTTGTATCGCAAAGCGTTTAAGCGACATGTTCCGCTGCCATTTTTTGCAGCTTAAGGTGTCTGCGGCTTTTATCGGCTACCTGACCCACCAATTGACCACAGGCCGCATCAATATCTTCACCGCGTGTTTTTCTTATCGTGGTAATAATGCCCGCATCATTCAAAAATGTTTTAAAGCGCAGCATAGTGTCTTTGTTCGAACAGACATAGCTTGAATTGGGAAACGGATTAAACGGAATCAAATTGAGCTTGGCAGGCACGTTTTTCAACAACTTCACCAAACCTTGCGCGTCTTTAATCGAATCATTAATGTCTTTTAGCATGACATATTCAAAGGTAACCGTGCGCCGTGGTGCAATCTTGGCATTGTCACGGCATGCTTCCATGAGTTCTTTTAGTGGATATTTCTTGTTGATCGGCACTAGGACATCACGCAATTCATCATGATAGGCATGTAACGATACTGCCAGACTGACATCGCACACTTCCGTTAATCGATACATGGCCGGTACAACACCCGATGTGCTGATGGTGACGCGGCGTTTGGATAAGCCAAAGGAAAAATCATCCATCATCAGGTTCATGGCCGCAACCACATTATCGAAGTTGAGCAGCGGTTCACCCATGCCCATCATGACGACGTTGGTGATTTTTTTGTCAGCACCCAATCGTTTTTGCGCTACTACGAACTGGCCGATAATCTCGGAGGTTGCCAGATTACGGTTAAAGCCCTGCTGTGCAGTAGAACAAAACGTACAGGCTAACGCGCAACCAATTTGCGAGGACACGCATAAGGTGCCGCGATTTTCTTCAGGGATAAAAACCGTTTCAATACGATTGCCACAATGGGTTTGCACCACCCATTTGCAAGTGCCATCGCTGGCCAGTTGCTCGACAACAATTTCCGGTGTCAGAATAGTACAATGCTCGTTCAGGTAAGCCCGCAAAGATTTACTGAAATTGGTCATCAGGTCGAAGTCTTCAACGCCTTCCTGATAAATCCACTTCAGTAATTGGGTGGCACGAAACGGCTTTTCGCCTAATTCGACAAAAAAAGCCGCGAGACCTTTTCTGTCGAAATCGAGCAGATTGATGGTTTTGCTGTTAACGGGTTCTAGCACAAAGTTCGTCATTTGAGAAAAAGTAGGCAATTTCCCGTTGGGCAGTGTCTAGCGCATCAGAGCCATGTACGGCATTTTCATCAATGCTGCTGGCGAAATCTGCGCGAATAGTACCGGCTGCCGCTTCTTTAGGATTGGTTGCACCCATGATTTCGCGGTGTTTCAGGACAGCGTTTTCGCCTTCCAATACTTGCATGATCACAGGACCTGACACCATGAATGCCACCAAGTCTTTAAAAAAACCACGTTCACTGTGTTCAGCGTAAAAACCTTCGGCTTGTGCCTGGGTCAAATGCAACATTTTTGCCGCAACAACGCGTAAACCGTTTTTTTCAAAGCGGCTGTAAATATCGCCGATCACGTTTTTAGCCACTGCGTCGGGTTTAATGATTGAGAAAGTGCGTTCTATCGCCATGTGTTTCAAAACTCCAGTTAATATAGGGTAAGCGGGTAATTATACCCGATTAGTGATTGTGCGGCTAAGGCATCTGATCCATTTCAGAACCTTCTTTAATGGGCACCATTAAATCTTCAGGGCTAATACCAAATATTAACGCCATTGGACTGGCGATAAAAATAGAGGAATAGGTTCCAAAAACCACACCGAATAATAAGGCAATCGAGAAATTATGAATGACTTCACCGCCCAGGAAAAACAGGGACAGCAATACCAGAAACACGGTAAACGAGGTCATGATGGTACGGCTTAAAGTCACGTTAACCGAGAGATTCATGATGTCTTCCGTTGACGTGTTACGCATGTCCCTAAAATTTTCGCGTATCCGGTCATAAACCACAATGGTATCGTTTAAGGAATAACCGATCAACGCTAGAATGGCCGCCAATACCGTTAAGTCAAATTCCAGACCAAAGACCGAAAACACGCCCAAGGTAACGATCACGTCATGGAAGGTGGCGATAACCGCACCTACCGAAAATTTCCACTCAAAACGCCAGGCGACATAAATCAAAATACCAATGGTCGAATACAACAGCGCTAAAAAGCCATCTTCTGCAAGATCATCACCGACTTGTGGGCCTACAAATTCCACACGGCGCACACTGGCAGGTTCAGTCGTGGTTTTATTAATAGCTTCCAGCACTTTGGCGCTGATATCATTACCGCTTACACCGTCGCGTGGCTTTAAACGAATTAACACGTCTTTTGCCGTACCAAAGTTTTGCACGGTGGCATCGCCAAAACCTATCTCATCCAGCGTCTTACGTAATACGGTTAGATCGGCGGATTTTTGATAGCCGACTTCAATCAGTGTGCCGCCGGTAAAATCGATACCCATTTGCAGGCCGCGCGTTGCCAGCGAGATAATGGCAATAATCATTAACAAACCTGAAAAGATCAGGGCTATTTTTCGATTACCTATAAAATTAATATTTCTACTAGACATGTTATTTTAATCGTTAGTGTTAAGAGACGGCCAAGAGACTGGCGTTAAATAGATAATTTTTTAACGTCACGGTGGCCATATACCCAATTGATAATCATGCGTGTGCCGGTAATAGCGGTAAACATGGATGATAACAGACCGATAATCAGCGTCACTGCAAAGCCTTTTACAGAGCCGGTACCAAATGCAAACAACATCACCGCTACCAGCAGTGTCGTAATATTGGAGTCGAGAATAGTGGCAAATGCTTTCTCAAAGCCGATATAGATAGCACTTTGCGGTGCGATACCATTTCTTATCTCTTCTTTAATACGTTCAAAAATCAATACGTTGGCATCAACTGACATCCCTACCGTTAAAATAATACCGGCAATACCCGGCAGCGTCAGCGTCGCTTGCAGCATGGATAAAATGGCGATGATGATGAACACATTGAATACCAAGGCAACATTGGCAAACAAGCCAAGCAGCTTGTAATAAATAACCATGAACACTGCAACCAGCGCGAAACCTACCATAAAGGACAGTACACCTTTGTTGATGTTATCTTGTCCCAAACTAGGGCCTACGGTACGTTCTTCAACAATATCAATCGGTGCTGCCAATGCGCCAGCCCTTAACATCAGCGACAAATTTCTGGCTTCTTGTGGACTATCTAAACCGGTGGTTTGAAAGCGTTTGCTGAACACACCGTTAATAGTGGCGACACTGATGACTTTTTCAACTTTTTCTTTATGGCGTACTTTCTGGCCATCGACAATTTTGGTGTCGACTTTATATTCAATAAACACTACCGCCATCGGCTTGCCGACATTGGCCTGGGTCAGTTTACCCATTTTGGTTGCGCCTACGCCATTAAGGGTAATGTTTACCGACGGCCTGCCATCTTCATCTACACCGGAAGACGAGTCAACAATTTGATCGCCGGTGACAATAACACGACGATTTAACAAAATCGGGCTACCATTTTTTTCGTAGTACAGCTTGCTGTTGACGGGGACATGACCGGACAAGGCTTGTTGTGCGTCATGTTCTACATCTACCAGACGGTATTCCAGGGTTGCCGTAGTACCCAAAATTTCTTTGGCGCGGGTGGTATCCTGTACGCCTGGCAACTGCACCACAATACGATTATCACCTTGTTGCTGAATAACCGGTTCTGCAACACCGAGCTGATTGACCCGATTACGCAAGGTAGTTATGTTTTGGGCCACAGCGGATTTTTTGATTTCACGCACTTCCGCTTCAGAAATGTTCAGCCACAGCTGATCTTGTTCAGGTGGCTCGGTGATTTTAAGGGTGTGCAAGTCTTTGTTTAACAAAGACAGTAACGCTGGTTTGTCTTCAACGGCTTTTAATTTAACTTTAATCGTGTCATTGTCTTTGGAGACGGCTAAATAGCGGATTTTTGCGCTTCTTAAGGCAGTGCGTATGTCGTCGGTATAACGCTCTTCGGCCTGCTTAACAGCGGCATCCATGTCAACTTCCAACAGAAAATGCACACCCCCACGCAAATCCAGCCCCAGATACATGGCATCTGCACCTAGCGCCCGTAGCCAGGTGGGTGTGGTCGGTGCCAGGTTTAAAGCGACGGTGTAGTCATTACCCAGTTGATCCCTTAGCAAATCAGCGGCTTTTAATTGGTCATCAGTATTGCTAAAGCGTGCCAAAATCTGCTTTTC
>NZ_FUKJ01000012.1 GCF_900163745.1 Crenothrix polyspora | reverse complement strand
CGCTTAAAAGCGCCTACTTTTGGTTTCCGTGGACTTTGTTGTAACATCCACTGAGTAGTTACTAAAAAACAATAGTTACAATACAATATTTTTTAAGTAGCGCCTCAAAATATTACGGCGCTACAATACGCGATACGTCAGATTTACGCCTAACTATCCATAAGCCTATTTACAGAAGATCAATGGCCTCTGGTTTTAGCAATCAATTTATCCAACAAAATTTTTGCCTCTTTCTGTTCAGGGAAAGCGCCTTTTTTATTTGCCAATTCCAGCGCCTGTTCCAGTTCCGCAATCGCGCTGCCATTATTGTCGCTGTTGGCGTAGGCAACACCTAAATGGTATCGAAATACAGGCACATCCGGTAGACTGGTAATAACATCCTGCAATACCGTAACACCTTCGTTAACTCTGCCTTGTTTAATCAAAGCCCACGCGTAGGTATCTCGGTAGTAGGCCTGATCTGAATCTTTAAAGCGTTCAGTCAATTGCACGGCTTTGCTTAGCATCTGTGCATTACTAGTGTAATGGTCAGTTAACAATACGGCTAAACTGTTAATCACCACATCCAGATTAGGATGGTTTGCCAACAGCCCTTCATATACCGAAACGGCCAGATCATGCTCACCTTGCGCCTGATAAAAATCCGCCAAAGACAAGGAGAGTCTAATTGCATCAGGATTTTGCTTTAAACCTTCCTGAAGGGCTGCCAGCGCAGCATTTTTGTCATTCTGAGCTGTCTTAAATTTTGCCAATGCGCTATAGGCCTGCGGCACTTTAGCATTATTTTTAATCAACTCTGTTAATACCCCAACGCCATCTGTCATTTTTTTCTCGCGCAATAACAAGTCCGCCAACAATAAACTAATCGACGGATTATCGGGCGCTTTAGCATGTAGGTCATGCAATACAGCGATCATATCACTACGTTTGTTCAGCTTATCAAAACAAGCCGCCATATTGTCCAGCGTATCCTTATTACCGGGAAATTTGGCGAGTAATGCCTTATACAACCCTATTGCCTGGTTGCAATCACCTTCAGCCTGAAAAATTTGCGCCCGTAAATAGGTCGCCACATCGGTGGCTAATGGATTTGGCAACTCTGAAATTTTCTGTACCGCGATTTTTGCACCCTCAAGATCATTATCCAACAGGCTGGCATTAGCCAGTTTTTCAAGAAAATCCAGATTATTGGCTTGATACTTAACCGCTGCTGTTGCCATATCTTTGGCGAGTTTTATTTTTTTCTCGAATATCGCCTTGTCGTATAGATAATCTAGTGCTTGCCCATTAACAGGATTCACTTTTAAGGCATTTTCAAAATATTGGCTGGCTTTTTTCTGATCACCGGTCGCAACATAAGCCTGCCCTGACAACAACAAAGCATCTTCCAGCTCAGGCTGGTTCAACAAGATTTTATTTAACAATTCAATCGCTTTATCATGCTGTTTGTTGGCCAAAAATATTCTCGCTTGCAGCACTTTGGCATCGTTATAGTTTGAATTGTCTGCCAATATTTCGCCAATTAAATTCTCCGCTTGCGTCAAATCTTGACGTTCAAAAGCCATTTTTGCCAGCAGTGTTTTGGCTGCAATGACTACAGCATCGTCATCACCCTTATCGACAATTTGCTTCAGTATCTTGTCGGCTTCATCAAAACGTTTTCGTGTCAGCGTCCAGTTAGCCAAATCCAGCAATCTGCGCGGTTCATCGTTATAATGCACTACAAATTGATGCAACTGGTCTACCACTTTTTCTGAGGCGGTATCGATTAAAAAATCGAGTAACAACAATTTCGGTTTGATACTATCTGGAGCCGCTATTATCAAATCGCGTAATAGCGTTTCAGCGTCCTGTTTTTTACCCATTTGAGTGTACAGTCTCGCCAAGGTAATTTTATAGTCCTGATTTTCAGGATACAGGGTAGTTAAATGCTGATAATCTGCCACCACCGCTGGCATATTATTGGCTTTTACATGCAATTGAATCTTGAAAAAATGTAAATCAATATTTTTAGGATCCACCGCCATTGCCGCATCAATCAACGCTAACGCCTTATCAGTCTCACCTTTTTCACTATAAATGAGCGCTTTTAAAGACAAAGCATCAATAAATTTTGGATTTTTCTGCAACATGGTGTCGATAAGCACCAACGCATCTTGCTGTTTTTTCTTGCGAATAAAAACGGATGCCTTCAACGCCAACGCATCCAAATTTTGACTGGCATCTTTCAAAATAATTTCGGCCTGCTCCAAGGCGGCATCAGGCTCACCAAAGGGCAGTAGTAATTTTCCCAATTTTAATCGGGCTTCGGTATTTTTGGGCTCCAACTCAACAACTTTTAACAAATTCTCCCGCATTGCCTTGTATTGATGATTTTTTTCATCCAGCAAGGCCAAATAATAATAAGTTTCGGCGGTATCTTTATCGGATTGACTGGAGGTTTTCAGTTCAAGCTTGGCTTTTTCGTAATCACCCTGTTTAAAATATTCAACACCGCGCTGCAAATGCTCTTTAGGATCGCCTTTATTACAGGCAACCGACAGCAATAATGTCGAAAACAGCACAGCAATTGTCGACAATCTGTTGTTACGATAAAAACCAATCATTCTTAATCAATCCGCCAAAATTTAGTCTATTGTAGCTGTCTTTATGTAAAGTTTTATGGATGCACGTCATCGCCCTCTCATCGTATAACCCTGAAAGCTCGATTATTCGCATACTTTGAATGATAATGAGTATAGCCAACTTATCTATTATACCGCTTAAATTTTTACCAATCTTGTTCACAGAAGTGTCTTTATCAATCGTACTGTATACAAATCCCCTTTAAAAAAGAGGGGGATTAAATGATTACGATCAGGCTGCTGGAATGCGGCAAAGCCGATTCAAAGTGAATTTGTATCATACACCTGTCATTTTTCCTGCCAAGAGATAGTTTCTTAAGTGGCTGACACAGATAAACAACGTGTAAGCCTGATATTAACCACATTGAGCTTGTCCAATCCACACCTTTCTTAAGCGCATAAAATACGCATTGTTAG
>NZ_FUKJ01000011.1 GCF_900163745.1 Crenothrix polyspora | reverse complement strand
GGGCAATGGCAACTTTCCTAGCTGATGTTTAACAATGATTTCCCATGCTGAAACACTGCTTAAATAAACGGTATTATTGGTATCTTGAAATAGTATTTTGGCTTTATTGCTGAGTTCTGTGGCATCTTGTTAATGGCCATAAAAAAGCGCAGGTATCCAGTAGAATTTTCATTATTTTCCTTCAAATGCGTCCAGCATGTCGTCAGGCAAGGGTTCAAAAAAACTGGTCGGAATTTCAAGCTGACCTTTTGCTAATCCAATAGGACGCTGGCGGATATTTTCTGTTGATTTTTCCTGTGCTAAACCGAGCCTAAAGTAATGAATCAAATCATAAATCTCTGCCAGTTTTTCAGTGGGGATTTGTTTTATTTCTTCAATCAATTGTTCTTGTAACATGGGTTTGCTCCTAGTGTTTGCCGTACTTCTATTTTGGCGCGTAGTTCATCTAAGGAATGGCTAACAATCGCGTTCTTCCAGTCAGTCGATAGTGACGCATCATCGCCGCCAGTTGATTGTTCAGGTGCAGCCGCTAACGCTGAAGCGATTTGTTCGGCACTAAATAAAGGCTTTGAAGTAGCATTGTGTTTCATGTTTATCACCGTATCGGCAAGAAATCAAATGTGGTCTATTTTCACGATCTGTCTACACCTGTTAATCAACATGCAAAAAAACCTGCACCCCACACAGTTTAAAATGATACAGCATTACCCGTCGATAATTTCTTGTGCAAAAATCGGCTGACCGTGAGATATAATTGTATCTCACGCATTTTTGGAGATACAACCATGACAGCGGTATCACTTAGACTACCCGATGAAATCGTTGATCGGCTTGGTAATTTAGCAAAACTGACTGGTCGCAGTAAAACTTTTTACATGATTGAAGCGATTTGCGAGCATCTGGACGACCTTGAGGATTTGTATCTTGCCGAGCAACGCTTAATTGATCTTCGGGAAGGACGCAGTAAAACCGTTTCTCTTGAGGAGGTGATGAAACGTTATGGCATGGACGATTGAGTTAGATAAAACTGCGGAACGAGAGTTAGACAAGCTTGATCCACAGATAGCGCGGCGTATTTTGACTTTTTTGCATAGCCGCGTGGCGCTGCTTGATGATCCAAGAAGCATAGGAGAACCTCTAAAAGGCTCAAGTTTGGGTGATTTTTGGAAATATCGGGTAGGTGACTACCGCATTATTAGCAATATCGAAGATGGCACACTGCGCGTCATGGTGGTAAAAATCGGAAATCGGCGAGAAGTTTACCGAAAAAATTGAATACGGTTTGGCGTAACTATCAATCCGCAGGTAAAAGCAATGCCTGATACCACTCAAACAAGACCACCATCCTTTTTTGCCTTTGTAGCCGTAAGCATTAACGGCTTTTAATATATTTACCTTACAAAGCCACCCGTTTTGCAATCTCAATATCTTGACGTAACAGATCATTAACTAAGGTTTGTAAGCTTTCCTGTTTGGTAAGGCATTTTTCATTCAAATAGCGAATCACGTCTTTATCCAAATAAATGGGTAATTGAATATCTTCGGCAGGTATGTAAAATTTGCCTTGTTCAGCTTTGGAAAAATCATATTCATCTTTCATTTTGATAGCCTCTTAACATAAGTTGCTGTTTCGGTTGCAGTAGCCTTTCTGGCTGAAGTAAACGGCTTTTAATATGTTTACCTTACAAAGCTACCCGTTTTGCAATCTCAATGTTCTTACGCAATAGATCATTAACTAATATCTGCAAGCTTTCCTGTTTGGTAAGGCATTTTTTATTCAAATAGCGAATCACGTCTTTATCCAAATAAATGGGTAATTGAATATCTTCGGCAGGTATGTAAAATTTGCCCTGTTCAGCGTTGGAAAAATCATATTCATCTTTCATTTTGATAACCTCTTAACATAAGTTGCTGTTTCGGTTGCAGTCGCTTTTCTGGCTGAAATAATGCGAATAACATCATTGTAACGGTAGGTATGAATAACTAATAGCACCCGTTCATTCAAATTTTTGCCCAATAAAATCCACCGTTCTTCAATTTCTGAGTGCTGATCGTCAGGTAGGTTCAAAGCAAAGGGGTCGGAAAACACATAAGCAGCATCGGCAAAATCAATGCCATGCTTACGAATATTCAACTGATTTTTGTTTTCATCCCATTCAAATTTCATAAGTTTTCTTTTTCACTAACTAGCAGTTGTTGATACCACTCAAACAAAAACGCCACCCGCGCCGCATCGTCTTTGCTGCCTTTGTAACCGTAAGCGGCATCAACGGCTTTGTCTAGTGCGTTATGGGCTTTAAGTAAATCTGTGGGCATATTGCCAGCCGCGTAAAGCGTGGCAAGTGAATATTTTTGTTCTTGCTCAGTACATAGCCTTTCTTCGGCTGTTCGAGCGGTTAAAATCTGTTGTCCCGCTGTTTCGATTTTCTTTTTTACCGCAGGACTGGGGGTTTCAGGAAATGGGAAGTTGTTGTAGACGATAGTGTTGGAGTAGCGATAACGGCTTTCTAATCTGCCGCAAACTGCTCGCATCCACGCATTATGAAACGTTGAGCAGAGCATCCCGAAATGGTAGAGACTGGCATTGGGAAGCATAAAAACAAGATTGCTTGCAATAACCGACGACGAAAAATAACCGATAGGAACAAAATTGCGTTGTTCCGACGAAACACTTGGAATTAATAAATACGGTTGGTCAGTTTGACGAATTTCACCAAATAAATACGGCATTTCGGCCAGTTTTTGTGTGGGTAATTTAGGGCTAGCCGAACGCATGGTTTTTACACCCGCCATGCGACGTTTAATTTCCGGCGATTTAATACGGTCTTCCGACGTGCTATTTTTTAGCCACAAACAATAACGCGGTAGGTTGTTGATAAATTCTTCTGCACCTAAAAACGGACGGATATATTTTGCCGCTATGGGGTCATTTTTTTGAATGTTGTCTGCTTCTACTTGCGATAACAATAAATAACCACCATCAGTAGGCTGACTGCCTTTAGTCATTTCTGGTACGTTAAGACTTAACGGCTTACGGCGTTTATCAATTAACACTGTCGGCGCGTCAACTAAATAAGGATTAATTTGTTTGGCAGTTATTTCGGCGGGCACGCCCCTAATGTTATCGCCGTAATCGTATAATTTACAATAAGTTGGGTTTTGCATACCAAAGCCCATAATCACACAATGCACGGCGGCTATGCCTTTGCCTTCGTTACTCCATTGAAAGGTACGGTGGGCAAAATACAGCTTGATGTTGAGCTTTAACAATTCCGTCCACAATATCGTCACTTGTTCACCTTGGCTAAGGCTGTTGGTAGAAACAAATGCTACCGGAATAGCTGGATTAGCTTGAATATATCGTGCCGCTTTAATGTGCCATGCTGCGACCAAATCCAATACACCCGCGCCATTCATACCTTGGAAAACCAAAGCTAAATCCACTTTTTGTTCTTTGGTTTGATAGCTATAACCCACAAACGGTGGATTACCCATAATAAAACTGCACTCGCTGGGGTTAATCACCGTTTCCCAATCAACTTGCAAGGCATTACCGCACACAATATTGGCTTTCTTTACCAACGGAATGCGGGTGTAATAAAGCCCCAATTCTTGTACGCGCAAATTCATTTGATGGTCAACCAGCCACATGGCCAACGTAGCAATCTGCGTTGCGCTTTCGTCTATATCAATACCATGGAATTGATGGACATCGCATAAAATCAGTGCCATATCGAGCTGCCGCTTGCCCGATTGCGCTTTGATCACATCCAGCTCTAATAAACGCAATTCCCGATAAGCAATAATCAAAAAATTGCCGCAACCACACGCAGGATCAAAAAAATTTAAGCGAGCGAGTTTTTGGTGAAAATCAGCCAGTTTTTTTGTTTTTTGATTAGGTTGTTTTAGTTTTCTTATATCCTCAAATTCAGCGCGTAAATCATCCATAAACAACGGGTTGATAGTTTTTAAAATATTTTCTTCGCTGGTGTAATGTGCGCCAAACTCACGGCGTTTTTTGGTTTTGGCATGCGCGGCTTCATCATCAAAGTGCATAATCGCTTGAAATAATGAACCAAAAATCGCGGGGCTAATTTCGCTCCAATCCAGTTGCGCACACTCAATCAGGGTATTGCGTGCCGACTCATCAAAATAACAATCCTCCAACGCGCCCTTAAATAACGACCCATTGATATAAGGAAATGCGGCCAAATGCTCAGGTAGATTTTTTAACCGTTTTTCGGGGGCGCGGTTGAGTGTCTTAAAAAGAGTGTCTAATTTTTCGTGTAAATCTGTACCGTCGGCCTTGGTGTAGTTTTTTAGATAATCCAAAAACAAATATTTCTGCTCACCAAACAAGCCAGTATCTTCAGCAAATAAACAAAACAACAGCCGGACTAAATAGTTTTCTAAATCCTTACCTTCGTAGCCGGTGGCTTTAATAGCATCGTGCAAATCCGCCATTTTTTCGGCAGCTTTCTGGTTAATGGCGGCTTGGTGCTGCACAGCGATAGTTTCATAGCCAGCAATAAATTTAAAGTGACCTATCTCTTGCGGAAAATCAGCAAGCTTGATTTTAAGCGGTGGCGCTTTACTGTCCAGATTATACAAATGCAGATTAGCAAAATCGCTCACCAACACGCAGCGAGGCATTTCCTCATCTTTGAGACCGGGAAAATATTCAGTGGCTTGAATATAGGCTTTATCCAAGTCTGCACCGGTTGATTTCATTTCAACCAGTAGCAAACCAGGGAAAAAGCCATCTATTCGCCCACGCTTACCACCCAATTTTTTTACCCGTTCTTCAAAACGAACGGCACGGCGGTGGTTCAAATCGAAGACATGACATAGACCTCGAATAAAATCCTGTGCTTCGCCCATTTCATAAGTGGATTTTGAAAAGTCTTTGGCAAATGCGGTGGCGCGTTTGCGGAGGGTGTCCGTATTGAGGTTTACAGTCATGTCTGTGATTGAAAATACTGAGGGTTATGGTAGGGGAGGTTTCACGATAACAAGCTGCATATCGGCTTTGTCAGCATTGGGTATTCGCATGTTTCACTGTTGTGATTAAATCGACATTCAATCAAATCCCCCTATAACCCGACGTAATAGGATATCGCCTATCCCGCCCAAATGCCCTCGGCGTGATCCTAATACCCGGCGGCGATTGCCGACGCTTGTACTCGTTCCTATCCACCAGGCTAATCGCCCTGGCCACATGATCTGGCCTAAACCCGGCGGCAATAATTTCTTCCGCCGATTGATCCAGTTCTACGTAACGTTCCAGTATGGGGTCAAGCACATCATAAGGCGGCAATGAATCCTCATCTTTTTGGTCTGGAGCCAACTCGGCAGATGGCGGACGAATCAATACCCGTTCCGGTATCACCTGCGCCACGCTGTTACGGTAACGCGCCAATTGATACACCAACAATTTAGGCACATCCTTGATCGGTGCAAAACCACCGGCCATATCGCCGTACAACGTGGCGTAGCCGACACTCATTTCACTTTTGTTGCCGGTCGTCAGCAACAATTTACCCTGTTTATTGGACATGGCCATTAAAATCACCCCGCGACACCGTGCCTGAATATTTTCCTCGGTGGTATCACGTCCCGTACCGGCAAACACTTCCGACAACATACCGGTAAAAGCGGTCACCGCAGGTTCGATAGGGATAACATGATACTTAACCCCTAACGCATCGGCCTGCAACACCGCATCTTCGTTACTCATGTCCTGGGTATAACGTGATGGCATCAACACCGCCTCAACCTTATCCACACCCAATGCGTCTACCGCCAATGCCAACACCAGCGCAGAATCCACACCACCTGACAAACCTAAGATAGCACCCTGAAAGCCATTTTTACGCACATAATCTTTAACGCCCAATACCAGGGCATGATAATCACTGGAGATTTTTGTGTAAGGTGCTGCAAGCGTATTTTTTATTGGCTGGTTGCCATCAAATTCAACCACGCTGATCTGTTCTGTGAATTCGGCGGCTCTAAAAACGACTTCACCAGTTTCATCCATAACAAACGATGCGCCATCAAATATCAGCTCATCCTGCCCACCCACCTGGTTAACATACACCAACGGAATTGCGGCCGCTTTTATCTGCTGGCCAATAATCTGTTCACGTTGGTAGATTTTACCGGAATGAAACGGCGAGGCATTCAATGTCAACAATAACTCTGCACCAGACTGTTTGTTGGCGGCAATAATGCCACCCTGCCAGACATCTTCACACAGGGTTAAACCAATGAATGTGCCGTTAAATTCAAACACGCACGGCTGATTGCCTGGTGCAAAATAACGTTGTTCATCAAACACACCGTAATTAGGCAAGGCTTGTTTGCGGTAATTGGCCAAAGTCACACCATTTTGCAACACCACCGCGCTGTTATACAGTTTATCCCCTGCCCTTTCTGGATAGCCCACGACAATAGCAATCCCGTCAATGCGCTCGGCCAATTGATAGACGGCATTATTGGCGGTATCGATAAAGTCTTTGCGTAATAACAAATCTTCGGCAGGATAGCCGGTAATACACAGTTCAGGAAAGACAATGAGGTCTGCGCCCAAGTCATCGCGGGCATGGATTGATGCAGCTACAATATTATCAACATTGGCGGCGATATTGCCCACCAAAAAGTTGGTTTGGGCGAGGGCGATTTTTAGGGTCATGTCTTAAGCTGGGTCGTTAGGGTAATGTTAAAAACAAGTGCGTAAGTGGACTATTCTAACGCAGCTGCAAAACTGTCTAGCGATTAATACAAGCACCCGCACAATACGCAATACGACTAGCGCCTATTGCCGCCCTACAGGTCGGTTATCGGATTATAAATTATTGACTGCTTCAGCTTGGGTTAAGTTTTCTTTTGTTACAGTTTAACCGTAAAAGTGAATTTCTTAATGATAGCATTGTTAAAATGCTTATAAATTTCATTATCTTAAACTGTAATACATGAGGCATAAAAATGATAAAAAAGATCTTGTTAATTGCTGTTACTAGCTCCCTGATGACAGCTTGCGCATCGAACACACCCAATTATGGCCAAAATTATGGGCTAAACGGTATGAACAAAGCGGTTATAGGCGGTGGTATTGGTGCTGTGACCGGTGCGGCACTGGGTACGGCTTTTGGAGGCAACGACCTGGGTAATGCAGGTATGGGTGCTTTGGTGGGCGGTGCTGTTGGTGCGGGCGTTGGTGCTTTAGTGGATCATCAGCAGCAAAGAAGGCAACAACAGCAACAAAGGGAAGGTTGGTATCAAAACTCACCCTATCCAAATGATTATAATCAGTAATTCGAAGGGTTATTGCAATAGCGACCGAAACATACGGCACAATAGGGTTAACGCCTATTGTCGCCCTGCAATTTAAATCTTATCGGGGATACGCGAACCCAAAAGACATAACTATTCAGAATTTTTAACAACCACACCTTGCTGCAATTGCCTAAACTCATTCGGCTCGGCATTATCTACACGGTCATAAATGTTGTCTACCGTCAAGGTAACACCGATGGCATCAAAAGTGACTGAATCGCCTAAATAATAATATTCCGGCTGCCAAGCGTTTGTTCGTCGCAACACTTGTACAGAAACAATATCCTGCTCAATCAAAACGTACTCTTGCAAAGACGGCAGGTTAATATAACGGATCAATTTTTGGGTGGTGTCTTTTTTGCGGGTGGATTTTGACAGCACTTCAACAATAATGACTGGGGAAACCAACAGATTGCCAGTAGCATGACAATCCACTACCACATCAGGATATACATAATCATTACCAATCTGCACCTTCATATCGGCCGAAAACGTTTCGCAAGATGTACCCCTTAAATGATTACTAAACCCAACCGCCACATTCATGGCAATCCGGTTATGGTTTAACGCTGAACCGACCATAGCATAGGTTTGGCCGTCAATGTATTCATGCCTAATGCCTGAGTCCGCCTCCAACTGGAAGTAAGCTTCTTCAGTCATGGGTATGCTATCCAATATTTTCAGTTCAGGATTCATGATGTTATACCCCAGATGGATTAGCTGTTAAACGCAAATATTTCCTACACCGGATCACTACCGATCCGGCACATCACGCCGCGTAGCCCCTGTGTACAACTGCCTAGGACGACCAATCTTCTGATCAGGATCAGAAATCATCTCATCCCAATGGGAGATCCAGCCTACGGTACGCCCCATCGCAAAAATAGCGGTAAACATATTGCTAGGAATGCCCAGTGCATGCAGCACTATGCCGGAATAATAATCAACATTGGGATACAATTTTTTGCTTATAAAGTAATCATCTTCCAGTGCAATACGTTCCAGCTCAAGCGCCAGTTTGAACAGCGTGTCATCATGAAGCCCTAGCTCATTCAACACTTCATGACAGGTTTCACGCATTAGCTTGGCGCGGGGATCGTAATTTTTATAAACCCGATGTCCAAAGCCCATCAATCTAAAGGAATCGTTTTTATCTTTTGCCTTGGCAATGTAGAGCGGTATCTGGGAGACATCACCAATTTCTATCAGCATATTAAGTGCCGCTTCGTTAGCGCCACCGTGTGCCGCCCCCCAAAGGCAGGCAATCCCTGCGGTAATACAAGCAAACGGATTGGCACCACTGGAACCCGCTAAGCGTACCGTTGATGTTGATGCATTTTGCTCGTGGTCAGCATGTAAAATCAGAATTCTGTCCAGTGCTCTAACCAGTACTGGATTAGGCACATATTCATCACACGGCGTGGCATGCATCATACGCAAAAAGTTTTCCACGTATTTCAGCTTGTTTTGCGGGTACATAAACGGCGAACCAACGCTGTATTTGTAACACATGGCAACAATGGTCGGCACTTTGGCAATCAGGCGTATGGCACAAATATACCGGTCTTTAGGCGAGTGTATATCCAGGGAGTCATGATAAAACGCCGACAGAGCCCCTACCACACCCACCATAATAGCCATAGGATGTGCATCGCGGCGAAAACCTTTAAAGAAATTAGTCAACTGGTCATGCACCATCGTATGCGTGGTGACATCTTTCTCGAACTCCTTCAGTTCAGCTGCATTAGGCAGTTCGGCTTCCAGCAACAAGTAACATACTTCCAAAAACGTGCATTTTTCAGCCAGTTGTTCTATGGGATAACCCCGATACAGCAGCACGCCCGCATCACCATCGATATAAGTAATCTCTGAGCGGCAGCTAGCTGTAGAGTTAAAGCCAGGATCGTAGGTAAACATGCCCGTCTGTTTGTACAACGCCTGTACATCGACAACATCTGGGCCGGTAGTCCCAGATAAAACCGGTAACTCACAGAGAGACTCAGATTGCTCGCTATTTAAGGTAACACTACTTAGTTTGGTCATGGGGTTCTCTCTATCTTAAGCGTTTTATCACACTAGGTTTATATCAGAATGCCTATCAAATACCAATGGCTGCCCACTATTGAGTAGCTTGCCTTGCCAATTCAGTGACCCGCGCCCAATCTTTTGCTTTTACTGCATCAGCCGGTGCCAGCCACGAACCACCCACACAGGCAACATTGCTTAATTGTAAATACGCCTGGTAATTTTCCGGTGAAATACCACCGGTTGGGCAAAAAGTCACTTGCGGGAAAGGCCCTGCGATGGATTTTAACATCGGTATGCCGCCTGCCGCTTCTGCCGGAAAAAACTTGAAATGATCCAGGCCATATTCCATGCCCAGCATCAGTTCTGACAAGGTAGCAACGCCTGGAATCAAAGCTATGTTACCAGCACACGCCGCTTCCAGTAATGTTGGGGTCAGCCCAGGGCTGATTGCAAATACTGCACCGGCCTCTTCGGCAGCACGTAATTGCGCTGGCGTAGCAATAGTACCCACGCCAACAATAGCACCCTCAACTTGCTCGCTGATTAGCTTGATAGCCTCCAATGCGATCGGTGTGCGTAGGGTAATTTCCAAAACGCGAATACCACCTGCCACCAACGCTTTTGCCAAAGGCACGGCATCTTCCAGATTTTGAATGACCATCACCGGCATCACAGGGCCAGTTGTTAAAACAACATGGGGTTGAATTTTCCAGTTATTACTCATTTTGATTACTCGGTAGTGATGTAGAGACGCAAGATTTTGCGTCTCTACGGGCAAATTATTTGTCAAAAAGCATCTTAATCGACAGCAAACAAATTGGAAGCACCGGTTTCCGCCGATGACGCGCCAACCCTAAAACTACCAAACATTTCACGCCCCATACCGTAGTGATGGTTTTTGGCAGAATTGGGCAAAGGCACTCGCGCATCAAACTCAGCCTGATCAACTTTGACGTTAATATCGCCAGTTTGCAAGTTCATCGCAATAATATCGCCGGTTAGCACTTTAGCTAAAGACCCACCCATTTCGCATTCAGGACAAATATGAATGGCGGACGGTACTTTACCGGATGCACCGGACATACGGCCATCAGTGACCAAAGCTACTTTAAAGCCCTTATCTTGCAACACACCCAAAGGCGGCGTCAGCTTATGCAATTCCGGCATACCGTTGGCACGCGGCCCTTGAAAACGCAGCACGGCGACAAAATCTTTTTCCAATTCACCGCGCTTGAAAGCGGCTAAAAAATCTCCCTGATCGTCAAACACCACCGCTGGCGCTTCAACGATTTGGTGGTCCTCCGATACCGCCGACAGTTTGGAGACACCACGTCCCAAGTTGCCGCGCATCACATGCAAGCCACCGCCTTTGGCAAACGGCTGTTCAACACTGCCTAATACGGCACTATCCAAAGATTTTTCAGGGCCTTCATGCCAGGCTAATACATCATCTATTATTTTGGGCTCTTGGCTATAACTGTTCATACCGCGCTCATCCGCAACGGTCAGTATGTCTTCATGCAGCAGACCGTTTCTTAACAGTTCGGCAATCAATACGCCCATGCCACCCGCTGCATGGAAATGATTCACATCCGCAGGACCATTGGGATAGATTTTGGCAATCAAGGGGACAGCACGGGACAGATTATCAAAATCATCCCAGTTTAAAACAATACCTGAAGCACGGGCAATAGCGATCAAGTGCATGGTGTGGTTGGTAGAACCACCCGTTGCCAGCAAACCAATCACCGCATTAATGATGGCTTTTTCAGAAACCATGTGCGCGATGGGTCGGTAATCATCACCCAAAGCAGTAAACTTTAAAACCTGACGGGCAGCCGCTTTGGTTAATTCATCTCGCAACGGTGTGTACGGATTGACGAACGAACTGCCGGGCAAATGCAAGCCCATCATTTCCATCATCATCTGGTTGCTATTCGCCGTACCGTAAAACGTACAAGTACCTGGACTGTGATAAGAGGCAGATTCGGCTTCCAGTAATTCTTTACGGCCAATTTTACCGACCGCATACGCTTGGCGGGCACGGGCTTTTTCCTTGTTGGTCAAGCCACTGGGCATAGGGCCTGCGGGTATAAATACTGCGGGTAAATGCCCGAAACTCAATGCACCAATCAGCAAGCCCGGTACAATCTTGTCGCACACGCCCAAATACAAAGCACCATCGAACATGTTGTGGCTCAAGCCGATAGCGGTCGCCATGGCAATTAAATCACGGCTAAATAACGACAGCTCCATGCCGGGTTGACCTTGGGTGATGCCATCACACATCGCCGGTACACCGCCAGCCACCTGTGCAACACCGCCTGCTTCACGGATCGCCGCCTTGATTAAATCCGGTGCATCCTTGTAAGGCTGATGCGCGGACAGCATATCGTTATACGAGGTGATAATGCCGATGTTGGCTTTTCTATTGCCGGTTAAGTCAGCTTTTTCACCAGGACTACAGGCAGCAAAACCATGCGCCAAGTTACCACAGCCCATGCCGGTGCGGATCGGCTCTTTTTTGGCAATGCCATCAATGTATTTAATATAAGCAGAACGCGTCGGATGACTGCGTTCAATGACTTCTTGGGTTACTTTTTCAACAATTGGGTGCATTTTATTCCTTATCAACTTAAATACTTTACTACTCTTCCCAAGCCCTTCCATCTCTAGCAAGCAGCGCAACCGATGCCACAGGCCCCCAGCTACCGGCCTGATACTGTTTGGGCGTATCATTTACATGTTGCCACGCATCCTGAATGGAATCCACCCAAATCCAGGCCTGTTCGATTTCTTCACGGCTTAAAAACAGTGCTGGATTGCCGCGCATCGCTTCTAATACCAGTTTTTCATAACCACCAAAAATACGGCTTTTTTTAAAGGCTTCAGAAAAACTTAAATCCAGCTTGGTTTTTTGTAGCTTGATGTTTTCATCAATGCCTGGCACTTTATTCAAAATTTGCACATCCACACCTTCGTTCGGCTGTAAATGAATAGTCAGCTTGTTAGGCGGCAAATCCCGAAAACTATCGCTAAAAATATTGTGTGGCAATTGCTTAAAGTAAATCACAATTTCCGTGCGTTTATTAGTCAGTCGCTTGCCAGTACGCAAGTAGAACGGCACGCCTGCCCAACGCCAGTTGTCAATATCTACCCGTAAGGCGACAAAACTTTCTGTGGTGCTATCGACATTAGCCCCCTCTTCTTCCAAATAACCCGGCACTTCCCGTCCTTTAAGAAAACCTGCCGAATACTGACCGCGCACGGTTTTTTCATCGACATTATTCAAGGTAATCGGGCGCAGTGCTTCCAGCACTTTTATTTTTTCGTAACGTATGCTTTTGGCTTCTAAATTGACCGGCGGCTCCATCGCGATAAAAGTCAGAATCTGCAATAAATGATTCTGCAACATATCACGTAATTGGCCGGTTTTATCAAAATAATCGAAACGACCTTCAATGCCCACTTCTTCAGCCACAGTAATCTGGATATGGTCGATGGTGTTGTGATCCCAGTTGGTGGTAAAAATGGAATTGGCAAAGCGTAGCGCGAGTAAATTTAGCACCGTTTCCTTGCCCAGATAATGATCTATGCGAAACACCTGTGATTCAGTAAAAACCTTGGCGACGGCATCGTTAATTTCTTTGCAGGATTGCAGATCGTGGCCAATTGGCTTTTCCATCACCATGCGCGACTCTGCCGTCAAAACACCGCAGTGGCTTAATCCCTTACAAATATCTTTGAATAAAACCGGTGCTACGGCAAAGTAATTAACGGCGACTCGCGCCTTAGAATCCAGCACGGTTTTTAGCTGCTGGTATTGATCCAGTTGTGTTAGATCAATTTTTAGATAAGACAATCTGGCCGAAAAACGTTGCCAGACAGTGTCCTCAATTTTGTCATTCAAAAATTCCTGCAAATTCTTTTGCACGATGGCGATAAATTCCGCGTTACCCCCTGCGTGCCGATCGACACCGACAATACGGGTATCTGGCTCAAGCAAGTTGGCATTTTCAAGCCTGTACAACGAAATTAATAATTTACGACGAGACAGATCGCCCAGCGCCCCATAAATAATCAAATCGCACGGCTTAAATATTTTTTTCTCTTTCATAGGCGTGTTAGCACAAAAATTTTGAGGTAATAAACTTGGCAGAACGTATGTTTTGTGGGCTTATTATCGCATAATTTCACAGCCGATGTTGTAGCGTTAGGCTCTTGTCGATGGCTTGGTTTATCGTTACCACGCCAACCTAAGAATGCTATTTATAACGTTTCAGTGGCTCGAATCGCACAACGTTTTTAGTTATGTTCCCATAACGGAATAAAAGAACAATAAGGATTGAATAATTATTTGTTGTTGCCGTAATTATCTAGCGCAGTTTTAATTACAGTCAAATCTTTCAATAAATGGCGTACTCATAAAAATAGCGGTACAATAGGCTGTGGTTAGAAGTGGGATGTTGAGTTGAGGGATTTTAGCAGTCAGTTAGGTTGCCCGGTTTCAATGTTGTAGTTCTATTTGTTAAGTTTTTATTGTAGGAGTTTTTTAAGATGGCAACAGGCAAA
Organism: Crenothrix polyspora; assembly: GCF_900163745.1. Taxonomy (GTDB): domain Bacteria; phylum Pseudomonadota; class Gammaproteobacteria; order Methylococcales; family Methylomonadaceae; genus Crenothrix; species Crenothrix polyspora_B. Next base: position 4,234 of record NZ_FUKJ01000011.1, on the reverse strand, counting down.
GTAAAATGGTTCAATAACACCAAAGGTTTTGGTTTTATCTCACCTTCTGATGGCACCGCTGATGTATTCGTTCATCATTCTGTGATCCAGGGCGATGGCTACAAAACCTTGGAAGAAAATCAAGAAGTACGTTTTGACTGCGAAAAAGGACCAAAAGGCTTAACCGCTGTTAACGTTCATCCAGTATAAAGATTTTTCCAGATTTAAGATTAAAAAGGCTCCTTAGGGAGCCTTTTTTTGGACTTAAAATTGCAACCGAATGGTTGTGTTATTTCAAAGGACGACCTTTGGCATCTTTATCGGCATGTCCGGAAATCAACAGTAGCGTATCTAAAAAACCCCAAAGTAAAGCAAAATTTAAAGAGCCTGCCGCAAACAAGATTGCTGTGATGCCGACTTGAATGGCAGCAAGTTGGTAATAGCCTAAATAAAGGCGGCTCATACCCGCCCAGCCTAATGTGAAAGACAATAAAGCGGCTATCCATTTTGACTTGACGGCATTGGTTTTGTCTATAAATGCCCCGGCCAGGTTGATGTTGGTAATGGCATTAGAGTGTAAGTCAAAACGAACAATATCATCTTTTTCTGGTGGCACATCAGCCACCCAAAGGCTCATATCAAACTTAAAAATTTCTTTACCGGCTGCAATAGTGCCGGTTTTGGTATCAGGATTGTAATTCTCAATTCGTCCAAACATGTAGTCTCCACCTCTGCGTTAATGGCTTTTTGTAATTATGGTCGGTTGGCTAAGCTGTTGATTATAACAATTACCAGCCATTTGCCGGAATTAATCATCCGACAGCCGTACTGCCAGCACATCACAAATCGCATGATGTAACACGCCATTTGCGGTAGAACCCAGTAACAAGGCAAGACCATGACGGCCATGCGAACCGACGATAATTAAGTCGGCTTTGATGTCTTCGGCAATACGGATGATTTCTGATTTCGGACTACCGATTTCAAGATAGGTATTTTGCTCTACGAGACCCAGTTCTTTAGCCAGCTGACTCAACCTTTTTTTAGCGTTTTCCATTAATACCGATGTTAAGTCCATATCAAAAGGGACAGTTGCGCCATAACTGGTATCGGTAACGGGCAGGCTGTCTACCACATGAATAATACTCAAGGTACTTTGGTATATACTGGCCAAATTTTTGGCTCTTTCGATCACAAGCTCACTTTGTTCAAAAAAATCGACGGCTAATAGAATGTGTTGGTAGTTTTGCATAATGACTGCTCCGAAGTGGCTTATTTATAACTTGGCAGATGATAGGCCTTGTTAATAAAGTTTTCTAGCGAATATTTTGGTTGTCTAGCTACGGTTGGCATGTTGCCACACATTTGGCGAACACAGGTGATTTTATGTTTCCAGATGTATTTACAAAATTTATTGGATTTTGATTTCCTGCTACATTCAGTAAAAAATATGTAACGACTCAGTAGATGTTAAAAAAGTCCACGGAAAGCACAAAAAACACAAAAAAGTTTTTAGTAATATTTTTTTGCGACAAAAATCCCACACTTTTCCGTGTTTTTTGTGCTTTCCGTGGATAGATAAAAATGTCGTATCCTATCTTTTGGATAGGCTAAGTAGTTACAAAAATATTTGAATAAGAATTTTAGGTAACCTAAGCAAATGCGACTACTACTCGTTGAAGACGATCTTGATTTATCACGCTCGTTAAAAACTGATCTGGAATGCGCCGGTTATGCCGTTGATACGGCCACCGATGGTGAACAGGGCGAATTTTTAGGCATGACCGAAAGTTATGATGTTGTTATTCTCGACCTGGGCTTACCTAAACTGTCCGGTGTGGAGGTATTAAAGCGCTGGCGTGCAGCCAACAATAGTATGCCGGTGATTGTACTGACGGCTCGTGATGCCTGGCATGAAAAAGTCGATGGTTTTAAGGCTGGCGCAGACGATTATTTGGGCAAACCTTTTCATGTTCAGGAGCTTTTGGCGCGACTCCAGGCCTTGTTGAAACGCGCTTACAGCCAGAACCAAGTCACCTTAACACTGGAAGGCGTGGCACTTAATGAAGAGCAACAAACCGTCATTATCAATGGTGGCCAACCCATCAATTTAACGGCTATCGAATTCAGGTTACTGCGTTATTTTATGCTGCATCCTGGAAAAATTCTCAGTAAAACCCATTTAAGCGAACACATTTACGACTATGACAGCGACCCTGATAGCAATGTCATTGAAGTCTACATCAATCGCTTGCGCCGGATTGTCGGTAACGAATTGATCCATACCCGTCGTGGCCAGGGTTACGTATTTGGCCAAAAGCCATGATGTCTTTGCGCCGGCGTTTAAATGTTGGCCTGGTATCCATTCTTTGCATTATTTTTGTCATCCACTGGCTGGCGGCGGATTGGGTGATTCGCGCCGTTGCAGAAAAACAAATGGCGACACGCTTAATGGAAGATGGCGAGTCCTTGTTTGATACACTGACACTTGATGCCGATGGCCAGTTGAATTTTAACAGTTCCCACATTGGTTCAGTGTATAACCACATATTTTCAGGCCATTATTATGTCGTGCAAATAGACGATAAAACCCATTCATCCCCCTCCTTGCAACATCATGTATTGGCACTGCAATCGCCCGAACCTGAGCAGTTGAAACTGTATCATCTGGACAATGGCCCTGAGCACCAACCCCTACTGATAATGGGACAAATGTTTGAAAAATTCGGCCATAAAATCATCGTTAGCATTGCCGAGAACTTGTCTTCTGTCGATCATGACATTACTTCCATTCGCCTAACTTATCTTGGCCTGTCACTGGCAGTCTTGTTCTGCGCAATTGCCTTGCAAAGCATTGATGTCAGGCGTTCGCTACGCCCGCTAGCAAAGGTAAGGCGAGAACTTGAAGACATTAGCACCGGTCACCAGCAACAGATTACTGTCGAGGTGCCCTCTGAAATCAAGCCGTTAGTGAAGGAAGTTAATCATCTGTTGGTACTGGTGGTACGGCGATTGCAGCAATCACGCACGGCCATCGGTAATCTTGCCCATGCCTTAAAACCGCCGCTGGCCATAATGTTTAGGGTAGCGGAACATCCGGTTTTTAAAGAATATCCTGAATTGCGCCAACAATTGCAAACCCAAACGGACACCATACACCGTTGCATTGAACGCGAACTCAAACGGGCGCGAATTGCGGGCAATCAGCAAGCCAGCATGGCATTCAATCCCTACCTGGAATTAATGACACTGGCAAAATTACTCAAAACCATTTACGCTGAAAAACAGCTGGATATTAAAGTTACCGCACCGGATTTGCTCGTGCATTTTGATCGGGAAGACATGCTGGAAATGATTGGCAACCTGCTAGACAATGCCTGTAAATGGGCGAAACATAACATCAATGTGGAGATAGTTTTTTCAGATACGCTGACTATTTCAATCGCAGATGATGGCCCTGGATGTAATGAACTCAATGCACAGCTTCTCACGCAACGCGGATTACGTTTGGACGAATCTATACAAGGGCATGGCCTTGGCTTGGCTATTGTTCTTGATATTGTTAAATGTTACGAGGGCGTTTTGGACATTGGCCGCAGCAAAGCATTAGGTGGCTTTCTTGCTACAGTACGTTTACCCTTAAATTAAAATTAGAAAAAATAAAAAGCCCGTTTTAAACTTACTCAGCTTGTATAAAGCACTTGGGTTTTAAGCTTGAATTTATGTTCGACCGTTATACTGAAACACTGCGCTCATAGAGGAAACCTAATACAGATGTGGTTAGCCCCTGCCTAAAAATAGGTTAGGGCTGCACATTTGCTAGACAGTTTTTTTAAATACCACTGTTTTGGAAAAAAATAATAATGAAGAAAAATTCAACCCGGAAAAAAGTCCGTCTTATTAGCAGGACTTTGTCGCTATGTATAGCAAGCTCTTGCTTAGTAAGCGTCGCTTATGCCAGTGAACAAGTCGATGAACGTACTCAAATAAATAAAAACCAACCAACAACGACCGACGAAAAAAACGATTCAACCGCCGTAGCATTACCGGATCTCGAAATCACAGATACCGGCAGCACCAGTATTGCCGTTTCCGGTGCCAGCACCGTATTAAACAAAGAAACCTTGTTTAGGGATCACGTTGCCAACGTCAACGAAGCGTTGCGTAAAGCCCCTGGGGTTTATGTGCGTGACGAAGAAGGCATGGGCATTCGCCCCAACATCGGCATACGCGGCATGAACCCGTTCCGCTCCAC
>NZ_FUKJ01000036.1 GCF_900163745.1 Crenothrix polyspora | reverse complement strand
GGATTTTTTGTTTGAAATGTACTTCGATATAGCGACCATAAATGTCGCCATCAAAATCAAATAAATGGGTTTCCAATATCACTTCGGCGCGGCCGTCGACAGTAGGTCGTGTGCCTACATTGGCAATACCGGCAATCTCCAGGTCATCAATACCAGTCACAGTAACAGCAAATACGCCATGTACGGGTGATATTTTCCGAAACATTTTGATATTCGCCGTGGGAAAACCAATGGTGCGGCCGCGTTTGCCACCGTGTGCAACGCGTCCGCATACCGAGTAAGATCGTCCCAGTAATTGCTCTGCCTGAGTTAAATCGCCTGCGGCTAGCGCGTCCCGAATCAACGTGCTGCTTACTCTCAGCCCTTGCGATAGATAAGATCCCGTATCTTCAACACTGAAACCGTGCAACTGGCCTTGATTCTTGAGCATGGCGAAATTACCACATCGGGCTTTACCAAAATGAAAATCATCACCGACCACCAGATGTTTAATGTTCAGTTTATTGATCAGAATATCTTCTACAAATTGCCCCGCATCCAGATTGGCAAAACGTTCGTTAAAATGAGCGATGAGTAAAACATCAATCGGTAATTTACTAAACTGAATCACTTTTTCGCGCAAACGTGTTAAACGCGGCGGTGCATTGTCTTTTAGAAAATATTCTAACGGCTGTGGCTCAAAAATCATGACCGCCACCGGTAAACCCAAAGCACGGCCGCGTTCTGCTAATTTTTCTACGACGGTTTGATGACCCAAATGTAAACCATCGAAATTACCAATAGTCAGTACGCAACCACTTTGCAGTGACTCCAGATGATGTAGACCTCTAATTATTCGCATGAAATCTTTGGATAACAAAATTTCTTACATTCTATCATGCGATACCGTCAAATGCCGTAACCTTAAGCCCGTTAACACCAGTGTTGCACTGTAAGTGACGATGCCTATCATCACCCATAAAATCAAATGTAAAACCCGCTCGCCGGAAGTCCAGTGTTGCCACCACTCCGCTTGAACCCATTGATATAACACATAAGACATGGTCAGATTGGCTAACACAATGCGGACAGCAAACACTGCCCAACCAGCGGTCGGGCGATAAATCTGTTGTTTGAGTAACGTGTACAGTAATAAGCCCACGTTAAAAAATGCCCCCAAAGAAGTCGCTAACGCCAAGCCAGCATGATGCAAAGGAATAGCCAACACATTCAAAGCAAGACTGGCGACCATCGCGTAAATACCGTAGCGCACCGGCGTTTTCATATCCTGCCGCGCGGTAAATCCACCGACTAACACTTTGATCAAAATATAACCCAATAGCCCTACCGCATAAGCCCTTAAACTTTGCGCAGACAACATTACATCGTTAGCGCTGAATTCATTATATTGGAATAGCGTGGACAGCAAAGGTTCTGCCAACAACAGCAAACCTAATGTTGCCGGCATGCCGAGTAATAATCCCAAACGCAAGCCCCAATCTATAGTGTGTGAAAACGCAGCACTGTTTTCAGCGGCATTGTTTTTGGCCAGATGCGGCAAGATCACGCTACCTAAAGCCAATCCTAAAATACCGACCGGAAATTCTACCAAACGGTCAGAATAATACAGCCACGATACACTGCCCACCGTCAAAAATGACGCAACCAACGTATCGAGCAATAAATTAATTTGTGTAACCGATACACTAAAAATAGAAGGCACGAGCAGATTTAAGAAGCGTTTGATGTCAGTATCCTGAAAATCCACTTTAAATTTCGGCAGCAAACCTAAGCGCATTAGTGCCGGAAGTTGAAACAAAACTTGGACAATGCCAGCGATAAATACGCCCCAGGCCAAAGCGACAACTGGCTCACTCATTTTGGGTGCTAACCAGGCTGCGGTTGCAATCATACACACGTTCAAAAAAACCGGAGTCAGCGCGGATACGACAAATTTATCGTGAGCATTTAGAATGCTACCCGCTAAGGCGGTGAAACCAATAAACACTAAATACGGTAAGGTAATCTGCAACATTTGCACGGCGAGATCATGTTGTTCACCTTGCCATGAAAAACCGGGCGCTAACAGTACAATCAACAACGGGGCGGCAATAACACCCACCAGCGTTATCAGTAACAAAATAACCGTCAACGTACCGGTACTTTTATTGATAAATTGTTTTAAGGCTGCTTGATCGTCTTTCTCTTTATACTCGGCGACCAACGGTACAAACGCATGTGAAAACGCGCCTTCGGTAAATAAGCGCCGCAAAAAATTGGGGATTTTAAAGGCCACAAAAAACGCATCGGTTGCCAGATCAACACCAAACAAACGGGCAATCAGCATATCGCGCACAAAGCCCAAAAGTCGTGAAATGAGTGTCATGCTACTGACAATCAATGTTGATTTGAAAAGCTGACGGCTCAAAGTGACTCCTATAATAGGTGTGTTAACAGTTGACAATCATAACATTTAAAATGATAATGCTCGTCTAATCAACTTGACTTTAAAGTATCGGTAACGTATGGCTAATTCACCACAAGCAAAGAAACGCGCGAAACAAGCTGAAAAAAGCCGTATTCGCAATGTAGGACAACGCAGTAACTTACGTACTTTCGTAAAAAAAGTTATTGCTGCCGTTAAATCTGGCGACAAGGAAAAAGCGATGGCCGCTTTCAAAGTAGCTGAGCCTATTATCGATTCAGCAGTAACTAAGGGCATTATCCACAAAAATAAAGCCTCACGCGGCAAAAGCAGACTAAATTTAAAAGTAAAGTCTATGGCGTAAGCCGTGACTTTATTTAAATAAAAAAGGCCGGACTCGTTGAGTTTCGGCCTTTTTTATGGTTTTAAAATTTAGTCAGCTATTCAGTTTAGTGGTTGAATGACGCTTTAATGCGTTTTAGGCCGTTGTGTAGCAATTTTACCTTGGCCGATTGGTAAGTCGTCCGATGTTCGATATTCCGTTGCCCTGAACTCCAGCTAATTTGTTCGGGGGTGGCGCTAGTATAAAACTCTATTGAGTTAACGCGCTTGAGGCTAAACTCCCGTTTAATCAATAAATACAGCAACAAGCGTCCCGGCGATAAATGTGCCAGTGGTTCACTATAAGTTGTTTTCAGAATGACGAGCATATCTTTGTTTAGTATATTAATACGCGAGGCCGCTAGCTGGTCATCTAGGTACAATTCAACAATCTCTGCCTGCTCCGATGCTGCAAATGAGCTCATTACCGCACCGTAAAATTGCCCCTGGACATTTTCAGAATGGATGGCGGTACCCGCCCTGCCTTTCCAGCTTTTTATCTCAAGCTCGCCATACCGATCCAGTGCTAACGATAATTCATCCGGCTTTGATACGACGTTGAGCCGATAATTTAGTTGATGTTTCTTTAAGCGATTAAAATAACGTTTTATATTTTGCTGTAAATTCTTTGAGCGTTGTTGCCAATAATCTTCAAAGTTTCCTTGTAAATCAATATTTATGGTTGTCGCATGGATAAGGGTGGTGGCATGTGCTAAGGCATGAGCGGGAAATGAGTAATGTGGATCCTGGCACAATATATCAAAAGATACCGCTGATCCGGGCAAGTCCGCCAATACGCGCTGTAATGCCTGTGGATTGCCGCAAAGTAGAGGTGCAATTTGTGCCTGGGTGGGTAAAAATGTAGTCCATATTAAAGCGTTTTTAGATTGTACAAATAAGAAATTGCCTTTTTGAACAGCGTTTTCTGGGTAAACGACAAGCACAACCTGTGGATTGCCAAAATGATGGAGCAAGGCTTGCACAAACCGGGAATCAAGTAGTGGGTGTGATTGATACAGCTCCTGATTAAGGGCATCCCAGTGTGCCGTGAAATTAGAAAATTCCGATGCGGGGTAAAGTTGCCAGTGCGGTATGAATTTAGCTAAAGCGCTCATGAGTGTTAGTGTCTCTCAATGTTAAAGTCGAAAGGTAAGCAATCTATTTAGGGTGTACTGCAACCCATTCAATTCAATGGATTCTCTATTGTTAACGGTCGATCCTTCCATGACAGCCGTCTATAATTTTCAATCATAACCAAGCATTACTTGCACCCTTCTAGCCAAAGTAGAAAGTGCAATTTGAGAGCAACCTTACTATGCAACCCCAACATTTTGATCCGGTACATACCCGCCTCTACAAAGGCGTTAACCTGATAGAAGCCAGTGCCGGCACCGGAAAAACCTACGCCATTGCTATGCTGGCCCTACGTTTTGTAGTTGAAGAAAACATAGGGTTAGAGAAACTACTGGTAGTCACTTTTACCAAAGCTGCAACAGAAGAATTGAAAGATCGCATCCGTGCAAGGCTTGCAGAAGCCCAAAGAGCTTTGGTCGGTAATGATACGGGTGTCGATAACAAAATTGTTGACTGGCTAAAAAATCTTGCTTTAACACCCCAGCAAATTAAACAGCGTTTAGATATAGCCTTATTAAATATAGACCAAGCCAGTATTTTTACCATACACGGCTTTTGTCAGCGCGTATTACAGGAACGCCCTCTGGAAAGTGGGCAGTTATTTAGCAGCGAATTAATCGACGACGTGTCGCCAATAAAACAGCAGTGTGCGGATGACTTTTGGCGACGGCATATTTACCCGCGTACAGTTTGGGAAGCGGCGGTTTTAACGGCAAGCTACAAAACGCCTGATGAGTTGCTGGCCAGCGTTGATCACATTGCGCCGCATATTTGCGTGTATCCTGCACCTCAAAATCTGGATACTGCGTTGGCAGATCTTAAGCGGTACGCTGATTTAGCCAGCGATGCCTTGCCTAATGCTGTTACCATCCTGCAAAACTGTTTTAGCGATGATAAGTTTAAGGCCAGTGCTATCGAACACTTTGACAGTCACGCCAGTGAATTAAGTGCTTGGTTACGAGGCGACAGTACGCAATTACCCGGTAAAGAAGCGTTTGCCTTGTTGACTGGACAGGGTTTAAAAGAAGCATTGAATGGCCATAAATTTCGCACCACTAAAACCCAAAGTGGTGATGATCGCAAGATGGACTATTTGGCCAGTCTGGACATTAATGCCGAGCCTTTTGATAAGCTTGCCACAGCAATCAATGAGGTAACCCTGATATTACGCCGTATTTTACTGGAGCACTTGCGCGTAGATATCGACAAACAGTTGCAACAACAAAATGTGATGTCCTTTGATGAGCTGATTACCCGTTTGGCCGATGCGTTACGTGGTGATAAAAGTACCTTGCTGATTAGTCAATTACGGCAAAATTTTAGTGTTGCGCTGATTGATGAGTTTCAAGACACCGATGACAGCCAATGGTGTATTTTTTCGCGTATTTTCGCTGCTCCCACGCAGTATTTATATTTGATTGGCGATCCCAAGCAGGCGATTTATAAATTTCGGGGAGCCGATATTTATTCTTATCTGGGCGCACAAAAAACGGCCGAGCACCGGTTCACCCTGGCCAGTAACTGGCGTTCGCATCCGCAATTGGTTGAAGCCGTTAATGGCTTATTTCAACGGCAAAATGCTTTTTTTCTGGAAGATTTGCAATTTACTGCGGTTAAACCGGGGCTTTCGGCACAGCAAGGTAGTTTGTATCACGCAGACCAGGTTATCGCTCCCATGATGCTTTGGCAGCTACCACCCAGTGAAACCTCAAAAGGCCACTGGGGTGCTGGGGCAGCGGGTTTGGCGATACGCAGTGCTGTTGTTGTTGAGATTATCAACTTGCTTACCCAGGCCTACAGCCTGCAACCCTCCAGTCACCGCATACAACCTAAAGACATTGCCATCCTTGTCAGGAGCAATCGACAAGCCAGAGAATATCAAGCTGCACTGCGGACAGCCAATGTACCGTCTGTACTGAACAGCATGGAATCGGTATTTTCTACGCCCGAAGCCATTGACCTCTACACTGTGTTAAGTGCAATCGCCCAGCCAGGTAATACGGCTCTGTTTAAGCAGGCGATGACTTTAAATTGGTTTGGCTTTGATGGACAGGGCTTTTACCGCTTCATCAATGATGAAGCCGCTATGGACGCTGGTATGGAAAGGGTTTTTGCGTATCATCAGGCATGGCAAAAATCCGGCCTAATGGCCATGATGCAGCAAGTGCTGGCACAGGAAAAGATCAAAGCCAATCTGTCCACAACCAACCTATCAGAACGCCAGCTCACCAATATACAGCACCTACTCGAATTGGTGCAGCAAATGGCTGTCGATCGGCATTTAAGCATCAATAAAACCGTAGACTGGTTACACACCGCCATAACCCAGGCTAGCGGTAGTGAGGATCAACAGCTGCGTTTGGAAAGCGATGAGAATGCCGTCAGAATTGTCACTACCCACCGCTCTAAAGGACTGGAATATAACATCGTGTTTTGTCCTTATTTGTGGCAGCGTAGCAGTTATGAAAATCCGCTGGTGATCTGCCATGAAAACGGCCAGATGGTTGCCGATTTAGGCTCAGATGATTTTGCACAGCGCCGCTTACAAGCGCTTGATGAAGAGCTGGCAGAAGATTTACGGGTATTTTATGTAGCGGTCACCCGCGCCAAATACCGCTGTTATTTGGCATGGGCGGATGTACGCACGGCGACAACGGCGAATAACTCAGCGATGGCATGGTTAATGGAATTTGCCGATGCTGATTTTGCTGAGCAGCAAACCAGGCTGCAAGGCTTCAAAGCTGGGTTTGCCACGATTTTTGATTATCAGTTACTGGAGCTATCAGAATTTGCAGCGGATCGTTATCAAAAACCGATTGAGATCTTGGATTTGCAGGCGAAAAAACGCTCACGATCCCTATACACAGCTTGGCAAATGAGCAGCTATACCGCTTTATCGGCATTAACTGTTCAGGAAACGCCGGAATTTCCTGAAGATAAGGCCAATGAGCAACAACTGCGATCCGATGCTGTACAAACTTTGTTACCTAGAGGTACACAAACCGGTAATGTGGTGCATGAATTGCTGGAAACCAATAGCTTTAGCCATCTGGCCAAACACCCAGATATTTCCGTACAACAACACCGGCTCTGCCTGCGTTATGGTTTAAAACTGGAGCAGCCGCAACTTCTGGATGAGTTGCTTTACGCAGTAGTCACTACCCCGTTGTCCATAACCGATACGGAGTTTTGTTTAATGAATCTACAAGATCAGCACTGTCTCAAAGAAATGCCGTTTTATTTGTCACTAACCCACATAAATACTGTTGGAATAAATGGCATTTTACGGGATAGCCCAACATTTCAGCCTTTGGAGAGTAAGCAAATTGCCGGTTATCTTACTGGTTTTATTGACCTGATCTGCGAATATCAAGGACGTTATTATGTTATGGACTATAAAACCAACACCTTACCCGATTACCGCGATGAAACGCTTGTGCAAGCCATGCGCGAACATAACTACGGGCTGCAATACTGGCTTTATAGCGTGGTTTTGCACCGATACCTGCAACTGCGTTTGCCTAATTATGACTACCAGCAGCATTTTGGGGGTGTGCGTTATCTGTTTGTACGGGGCATGCAACCGGATGTGGCAATGGCGGGTGTTTATGAAGACAGGCCAGAATTAGACAAAATTAACGCCCTGGCGATGCTTTTTGATGCTTAATCTATCAGATGTGGTTTATGGTCGATAAAATCATTAGGAATAGGTAGAAATATTTAACGTCGCCCCATCCCTATGATTTTATTTTATATTTGAGAATATTATCATCGTGAACTATGATTCCGATTGCCTCGTTGTAAAAAATAATTTGCAACCTGTACGCTATTTTGTAACATTAACGGCATTGTTAATTAACCCCCACACTAAAAAAATAGAGATATGCAGAAATTTTTTCACACTCAAAGTAGCCTGGCAGTTATTTGTTTACCGTTATTGATTATTGGCTGTGCTTCTGAACCCGTATCTGTAGCTAAACCTGAGCCGGAACAGATTATTTCTGGTGAAACAATGCTGCGCGAAAGCCAAGGCATTGCCAGTTTGGGTGAACGTTGGAAAAGTGGCAAACAATTGGTTGAGCGTGGGAACACGATGGTAAACGAAGGCGAAGCCAAAATTGAAGAAGGCAATCGGTTAATTTCTGAAGGTAATAAAATCATTCGTGAAAGTGAAGAGCATTATAAGAACATTAAAAAATAGCACTGGTTCGGCAGCACACCTTACAAAAAAGCGACACAGTAGTTAGACAAATGTAGCGCCAATGATACGGACTTTGTGTTTTTCATGGATAATTCATACAGCGTTTTCATATCCGGCGAATAACATTAATTTTTAGCGGCGGAGTACAACCTTAGAAGCTGTCTGGCAAAACATTAAACACATTTTGCAAGTGTTATTTTCAACATGGCGATGCGAATCATATTTTCAGAAGTAGCTGCCAGCATTTCAAAGTCTTTTGATAAGCGGCGGAATTTGCCTAACCAAGCGAAGGTGCGCTCCACTACCCATCGTTTTGGCAGAACCGCCCATTTTCCTTCAATTTTTTCTGAAATATGCAATGTCATACCCAATGTTTCAGATGTGAATTTAACGGCTGTGCCACGATATCCGGCATCACCTGAAAATGCCTCTAATGAATGACATTTGTCAACGGCTCCTTCCAATACATCACACCCACTTTTAGTATCACTTAAGTTGGCCGCATGTACCACAACATGAAGCAGATTGCCCAAGATGTCCACCACGATGTGCCGCTTGTGGCCTTTGATTTTTTTGTTGCCGACAATACCACGCTCTTCACTGGCGTATTGGGTTTTAACGCTTTGGGAATCGATTATTCCGTAACTTGGCCCCGCCAAACGACCCACTTTTTTACGGTAGTATTTATTTACAAAGGAAAGAACCCTTTCCCAAACACCCGCTTTATTCCATTTGCTGAAATGATCGTAGACCGTTTTCCAAGGTGGAAAATCATTTGGCAACATACGCCATTTGATGCCACCTTCAAGCAGGTACAGTATGGCGTTAACTATGGCTCTTTTAGGATGCTTGTGACTGTTTCCACGTTTATTGACAGGAGCAAAAAAATGTTTAATCAAATCCCACATTGCATCAGTTAAGTCGGTTTTATAAGCCATTTCGAAAGTATTGTAAAATAACTTGATTTTAACCGAATTCTTTTTGCCAGACAGCTTCTTAGGTTTGTACTCCGCCGGATATAACTAATCGATACTGAAAACACTGTATTATGCTGCCAAACTATGCACAGCAGCCAAATTTACACTGGACAAAAAATGCTACAATGAGCACCAAACCCATACGATTGTACAAATTTATTAGGTCACTATACTGCTATAGAATTTGCATCAATACGAATATTAACAACCAATCCTGTAGCGACTAAAGCAAGCAAGCCGGCTGAAATAAATGACATGGTGTAATTACCCGCCAAACCATGCAAATAACCAGCACTATAGGATGCTAAGGCAGCACCCATCTGATGGGCGAAACAAATCCAGCCGAATACAACACCAACATTTTGTTTGCCAAACAAATCCGCCGTCAATGCTGAGGTTGCTGGGACGGTCGATAACCAATTTAACCCATAGACCACGGAAAAAGCCATCAGTTGTTCAGTTGATTCCACATAGGGCAATAGCATCAACGATACCCCCCGTAGTGTGTAATACATCGCCAGCGGCCAGCGTTTGCCAAAACGGTCGCAGAGCCAGCCGGACAATATTGTGCCAAAGATGTCCGTTGCCCCCATTAGACCCAATGAGGTTGCCATTGTCATTTCATGGAAGCCATGTTCAATGCCGTGTGGGATAAGGTGCGTTTGAAATAACCCCGAAGTGGTAAAGCCGCAGATACCGAAACTAAAGGCCAACAACCAGAATTGTGGGTTGGCCATTGCTACGCGCATGGGGC
>NZ_FUKJ01000059.1 GCF_900163745.1 Crenothrix polyspora | reverse complement strand
CAGTGCAGAACTGTGGGCTGATTTTCGATGGTTAAAATTTAAAAACTTGAAGATCGAGTTAAAACGCACGGGACTGATCAATTTAGTCAGCTCACATCCCAGCGGTTTGGATCTGCAAATTCAGGAGGGCGGTAAAGGACTGTCCGGTGGCCAAAAACAGCTGGTCGCCTTTACCCGTATTTTGCTCTGTAACTCCGACATCATTTTGCTGGATGAACCGACGGCCTCAATGGATGACGAGCAGGAACGCCGCTGCCTGAATATTTTAGCCAGCGACTTGGCCGGCAATAAAACCCTGGTCGTCGTTACCCATAAAACTTCCTTGCTGCCGCTGGTTAATAGATTAATTATTATTTCCGGCAATCAAATTGTACTCGATGGCCCTCGTGATGAAGTGATAGCACGACTGGCGCAAAATTCGCCCCCTCCCGTTCAGCCTAAACAGCCTGAACAAACTACCCAGTTAGCCACCACTTAAAAAGAGACCTCACTATGGATTACGATATCAGCGTCTATGATACCGAAGTACCGCATTACAACCGTGCCCGCTGGACGATTCGTGTCACCGTTTTAAGCCTGGCGGCGCTTATTTACTGGGCTTCTGTCTCTGAAATCAGCCAAGTGACACACGCACAGACCCAAGTGATCGCCAGCGAGCGCACCCAAAGCGTGCAATCAGCCGATGGCGGTATTATTACCCGTGTACACGTTAAGGAAGGTGGGCAAGTCAAAAAAGGCGATATTTTGGTCACCCTGCAAAAAGAACGCGCTAAAGCCGCTGTTGAAGATTCTAATGGCAAGGTCGCTGCGTTGCGGATTACCGTCGCAAGGTTACAGGCCGAAGTTTATGGCAAGCCGTTTGTCATCCCGTCTGATGTCAAGAGCTACACAGAATTTGTATCCAACCCAAAAAACCTGTATTTAAAACGGAAAATGGCAATTGAACAGGATGTTGCCGCACTTAACGACATGCTGGCACTGGCTCACCAGGAGTTGGCCATGAACCAGAAGCTAGAGGCTACCGGTGATGTCAGCGTGTCTGATGTCCTGCGCTTAAAACGCCAAGTTGCTGAGATCAAGGCCCAAATCACCAATAAGAATAACAAATACTTTCAGGATGCCCAGGCTGAAATGACCAAAGCCCAGGAAGACCTCAACACCCAGGCGGAAATGTTGCGTGACAGATCGCAAATCCTCAGCCAGACCGTCTTGGTATCCCCTGTCGATGGCATTGTCAAAGAAATTAAGATCAACACTTTAGGGGGGGGTTGTTAAACCTGGTGATATTATTCTGGATATTTTACCTACCAGCGGTGATTTAATTGTGGAAGCCAAAGTGTCACCGGCTGACATTGCCAATATTAGCATTGGCCAAAGCACCAGCGTAAAACTCGATGCGTATGATTACGCCATTTTTGGCACTATGCCGGGTAATGTTATTTATATCAGTCCAGATACGCTGGAGGAGGATACTAAAAAAGGCGCTTTTATCTACTATCGTATACAGATACGTATTGATCGCAAGAAGCTGGATGCCAATAAGACCAATGCCATCAAAGTACTGCCCGGCATGACGGCCAATGTCGATATTAAAGCCAAGGATCGCACGGTGCTGACCTACTTGACCAAGCCGGTATTTAAAACTATTTCCAGTTCGCTGGGGGAACGTTAAGACAAGCCACGAGCGATATAACCGCAGGGCATTCGTCAGGTTCTGCGGATTCACCACAAAAAAAAGCAAATTAAGGCTATCCACATAAACCAAGACAATCGTCTCGGCTTAATTGGGTATCGAAACCTGCCTTACCTGCAATGGTCAGGCGTAGCGCCTGACAAGACATCTGCCAACGTTGCTTTATCCAACACTTGTAAGTAGGCATTTCCAGCGCGTGTTAATAATTGTCTTAAGCCGCAACCTGGAAGTAATCTGCAATGCTGCTGCGCCGGATCAAAACACTCTACCCAGTTAAAATGTTTTTCCAAACTGCGCACCACGTCACCGATGCGTATTACCTCCGGAGGATGCTGTAACGAAATTCCGCCACCTTTACCGCGTGTTGTTTTGACAAACCCCTTACTGCCAAGTTGATGAACAACTTTCACTAAGTGATTGCGAGAAATATTAAAAAAATCAGCAATTTCCGTAATAGTAGCTTGCCTATTCGGCGACATTGCCAGATAAATCAATACCCGGAGTGCATAATCTGTATAGCTTGTGAGTTGCATATTGCTTACTTTTAGGAAAGGAATTATAGTATAAGATATATTATAAATATATCTTATAGGGGGCTAGATATATTCAATATTAGTCTATCCTTAATGATGACTATCCTCTAAATTTTTAGTGCAAGCCATAATTTTATGGGATGACATACCGTATCGGGAGCCATCATCTTGAAAGCTCAAATCATTTAACACACAAACAAGATTATTATGTCTATTGTTGATAACGTCACACCCAGGCAACAGTCGCGGGCACTTAGTTTAAGCACCGTTGCCTTCACGCTGTGTTTTGCGGTCTGGACCATTTTTTCCATCATCGGTTTGCAGATTCGGCAGGATTTGAATTTAAGTGAAACCGAGTTCGGTTTACTGGTCGGAACTCCCATCCTTTCCGGCTCGTTGATTCGATTGATGCTGGGTATTTGGGCTGACCAGTACGGGGGGCGGATTGTCTACGTCAGCGTCATGATCACGGCAGCAATAGCCACGTTATTACTGACAACGGTTGAAACCTATCCGATGTTTTTGGTGGCTGCACTAGGGATCGGTATCGCAGGCGGCTCGTTTGCGGTGGGTATTACCTATGTTTCACACTGGTTTCCTAAAGAAAGGCAAGGCACGGCGCTGGGTATTTTCGGACTAGGCAACGTGGGTGCGGCGGTCACTAAATTTATCGCGCCTTTTGTGATGGTCGCTTTCGGCTGGCATGCGGTTGCACAAATTTGGGCGGCAGCACTTATCTTAATGGCGATTGTTTTCTGGTTTTCTAGCGAAAATGAACCCACACTTAAAGCCAGATTAAATGCGGGTGTTAAAGCAGATTCATTTGTAAAGCAACTTGAGCCGCTTAAAGATATTCGGGTTTGGCGCTTTTCGATCTATTACTTCTTCGTTTTTGGCGGCTTTGTCGCATTGGCGCTTTGGCTACCCCGTTACTTAATGGGCGCTTACGGTTTTGATATTAAAACCGCAGGTATGATAGCGGCTGCGTATTCCATTTTCGCCAGCGTGTTTCGCGCAGTAGGGGGCTGGTTAGCCGATCGCTATGGCGCACGCTTGATTATGTACTGGACGTTTATCGTTACCGCGTTGTGTACTTTTCTGCTCTCCTACCCGCCGACAGATTATGTTGTCCACGGCATTAAAGGCGATATTGCCTTTAGTCTGGCGATGCAACCGCTTGGCTTTATCGCATTGCTGGCTCTATTGGGATTATTCATGTCCTTTGGAAAGGCGGCGGTCTATAAACATATTCCCATTTATTACCCTAATAACGTCGGCGCTGTGGGTGGTGCTGTGGGCATGATCGGCGGACTCGGCGGCTTTCTGTTACCGCTTACCTTCGGTATGTTGAATGATTTAACCGGTATCTGGAGCAGTTGTTTCATGTTGCTGTTTGTGTTGTCGATGACTGCGCTGATTTGGATGCACTTTGCCATTGTGCAAATGGAACGCCGCGCTGTACCTGAATTGGCCAAAGTGTCTACCGATTTGCCCGAACTCAGTCAACCCTCCACCTTGGTACTGACTGACTGGAATCCCGAAGACCAAAGTTTCTGGGAAAAAACCGGCAAACGTATCGCTACCCGTAACCTGTGTATCAGTATCCCTGCTTTATTATTGGGGTTTGCGGTGTGGATGGTCTGGAGCGTGGTGGTGATTAATTTGCCTAGCATAGGCTTTAAATACACCACCAATGAGCTGTTCTGGCTGACGGCGTTACCAGGTTTATCAGGTGCTACCTTACGGATTTTCTATTCATTTATGGTGCCGATTTTTGGGGGCAGACGCTGGACAACCATGAGCACCGCATCGCTTTTGTTACCGTCAATCTGGATCGGTTTTGCGGTACAAAATCCCGACACGCCTTATATTTTGATGGCGGTATTGGCGTTGTTATGTGGTTTTGGTGGCGGTAATTTTGCGTCCAGTATGGCAAATATCAGTTTTTTCTATCCGCAATCGCAAAAAGGAACGGCGTTGGGATTGAATGCGGGCTTAGGTAATCTGGGTGTGAGTACCGTGCAGTTTGTGGTGCCGCTGGTCATTGGCATGAGCGTATTTGGCGCATTGGGTGGCGATCCGCAAACATGGGTGAAAGCAGAAGTCACCAAGAATATCTGGTTACAAAATGCTGGTTTTATCTGGGTGCCCTTTATTCTGGCGACCAGTATTGCCGCCTGGTTTGGTATGAATGACATCGCCTCGGCTAAAGCGTCGTTTAAAGAACAATCGGTCATTTTCAAACGTAAACACAATTATTTGATGTGCTGGTTATATACCGGAACTTTTGGTTCATTTATCGGTTATTCAGCGGGTTTTCCGATGCTGATTAAAATTTTGTTCCCCGATGTCAATCCAACGCAGTACGCCTTTTTAGGCCCGCTAGTCGGTGCTTTGGTAAGGCCAGTAGGCGGCTGGCTGGCAGATAAGCTAGGTGGTGCGCAAGTAACGCTATGGAATTTTGTCATCATGATAGCCGCAGTCTTTGGCGTACTGCATTTTATGCCGTCCGAAGGTAACCTTGGTGATTTCTGGGGCTTTCTGGCCATGTTCATGCTGCTGTTTATCACCACAGGTATCGGCAACGGCTCCACTTTCCGCATGATTCCGGTTATTTTCATGACCGAGCGTTTGTGTGCCGTCAAAGGACAAGCGGCTGAAGTGCTGGCACAAGCCAGAAAAGATGCTGCAAAAGAAGCGGCGGCGGTACTGGGCTTTAGTTCAGCAGTTGCCGCTTATGGGGCATTT
The DNA here is from genome assembly GCF_900163745.1 of Crenothrix polyspora. Classification (GTDB taxonomy): domain Bacteria; phylum Pseudomonadota; class Gammaproteobacteria; order Methylococcales; family Methylomonadaceae; genus Crenothrix; species Crenothrix polyspora_B. The sequence continues at coordinate 11,413 of NZ_FUKJ01000059.1, read as the reverse complement.
TTTATCCCTAAAAGTTACGGTACGGCGATCAGTATTACTGGTAGGCCAGATGCGGCGTTGTATTGCTTTATTGCTTTTTATATCACTTGCATAGCGATTACTTGGTGGAATTACGCACGTAAAACGGCGGCCATGCCATGTTGATTTTTAAAAATAAGGCTGGAGTGACATAAGAAACCCGAACAAATTGTTTTTCATTGTGTTAATTAGACTACGAAGGTATCAAAAAATGAAACTTGGAATCGTCATTTATTCTTCCAATTCGGAAGTCGTATGGAATGCCTTTCGCCTTGGTGTATATTCACTCAAACAAGGCGATTCTGTTTCTGCTTTTCTCCTCGGGCCTGGTGTTGAGGCTGAATCGCTTGATACCAACCAGTTCAAGGTAACCGAACAGATGCGTAGTTTCGTTGATGCGGGTGGGATTATTCTGGCATGCAGCACGTGCCTGACGATACGCCATGCCGAAAGTTCGGAGATGTGCCCCATGTCTACGATGAAGGATCTTTACGACATCATCCGTGACTCCGATAGAGTAGTCACGTTCTAGGGGAAGTTTTCTCGGATGAATGATTTAGGCTGGGTGAAATGAACCAAAAAGACCATTGGGAACAAGTGTACTCGACAAAGCCGACCGAGAAAGTCGGTTGGTATAAACCTCATTTGCAAACCTCCCTGAACTGGATTAAGGAACTTGGTTTGACAGAGGACGCTCCGATCATTGATGTCGGCGGGGGCGCTTCCACGTTGGTCGATGACCTGTGGGACGCAGGTTATCGATCAATCACTGTCCTCGATATATCGGAGAAAGCCTTGTCCTCGATTAAGGCACGATTGGGAAAAAGGGCAGAGTTGGTTACGTGGTTAGAGGGAGATATCACCGCAGTTGATTTGCCGACACATCGTTATGAATTGTGGCATGATCGAGCGGTGTTCCACTTTTTAACGACACCCGCACAGCAACGAAAATATCGTGACAATCTTCTAAAGGCGTTAAGGCTGGGCGGACACCTGATTATTGGTACGTTCGCACCAGAAGCACCGCCAAAGTGTAGTGGTTTGCCGGTACAACGCTACACCCCAGATCAGCTAGAGCGACTGCTAGGCGAGGAGTTTGAATTAAAGCGCAATCACAAAGAGCTGCATGTTACACCGGGTGGTGTAGAGCAAATGTATCTTTATTGCCATTTTCATAGGCAGTCTAACAAGGCACCAAAATCTTAAAACATAGGTAAATCATAATGAGCCATTTCCTGGATCGCTTGCTGTTTTTCAAGAAAAAAGTAGACACTTTCTCCGGTAATCACGGAGTGGTGACCAATGAAGACCGAAGCTGGGAGAACAGTTACCGATCGCGCTGGCAACACGACAAAATTGTGCGATCAACCCACGGTGTTAATTGCACGGGATCGTGTAGCTGGAAAATTTACGTCAAAAACGGGCTGGTGACCTGGGAAACCCAGCAAACCGATTACCCCCGCACCCGTCCTGATTTACCCAATCATGAACCGCGCGGCTGTCCTCGCGGTGCAAGTTATTCCTGGTATTTGTATAGCGCCAATCGACTCAAATATCCGCTGATACGTGGACGTCTGGTCAGATTATGGCGCGAGGCGCGGCAAACATTGTCTCCTGTTGAGGCTTGGGCATCGATAGTTGAAGACCCGATAAAAAGCATCGAATACAAATCCAAACGCGGCTTGGGCGGCATGGTTCGCGCCAACTGGGAAGAACTAAACGAGATCATTGCCGCCGCTAATATCTATACCGCAAAAACCTTTGGCCCGGATCGGATTACCGGTTTTTCGCCTATTCCTGCAATGTCGATGGTGTCTTACGCTGCCGGTAGCCGTTACCTGTCATTGATAGGCGGTGTCAGCATGAGTTTTTATGACTGGTATTGCGATTTGCCACCGGCCTCGCCGCAAACTTGGGGTGAGCAAACCGACGTGCCTGAGTCGGCGGACTGGTATAACGCCGGATTTATCATGATGTGGGGTTCAAACGTCCCGCAAACCCGCACACCTGATGCGCACTTTATGACTGAAGCGCGTTATAAAGGCGCAAAAGTTGTCGTGGTCAGTCCAGATTATTCAGAAGCCAGTAAATTCGCCGACTTGTGGTTACATCCCAAACAAGGCACTGACGCAGCACTGGCGATGGCGATAGGACACGTCATCCTCAAAGAATTTCATGTTGAACGGCAAAGCCCTTATTTTAATCAGTACGTGCGTGAAAACACTGATTGTCCGTTTTTAGTCATGCTGAAAAAACAGGGCGACTGTTATGTGCAAGACCGTTTTTTGAGAGCATCGGATTTCATGGGTCAACTGGGTCAGAACAACAACCCAGACTGGAAAACAGTCGCTTACGATGATCTTAATGGTCAGATTGTGCCGCCGTGTGGCTCGGTCGGTTTCCGCTGGGGCGAGAGTGGTCATTGGAATATAGAACAAAAAACTGTAGATGGCCAACAAGTCCGGTTGCGTTTAAGTTTGCTAGAAACAAAAGACGAGGTTGCCAGTGTCGGCTTCCCTTATTTTGGCGGCTCCGAACATCCGCATTTTACCCATTCCGCGCATGACACGATTCAACGGCGTAATGTCCCGGTCAAAAAAATCACTTTGGCGGATGGCTCGGAAGTATTAGCGACCACCGTATTTGATTTGCTGGTCGCCAATTACGGGTTAGATCGTGGTTTGGGTGGGGCTAACGTCGCTAGTTCCTATGATCAGGATGTACCGTATACCCCCGCGTGGCAAGAAAAAATCACCGGTGTTTCACGGAAAAACGTCATCACGGTCGCGCGTGAGTTTGCGACAAATGCTGAGAAAACTCAAGGCCGCTCGATGGTGATTTTGGGCGCAGGTCTTAACCACTGGTATCACATGGATATGAATTACCGTGGCATCATCAATATGTTGATGATGTGCGGTTGTATTGGTCAGTCAGGCGGTGGTTGGGCGCATTATGTCGGGCAAGAAAAACTCCGTCCGCAAACGGGTTGGTTGCCGTTGGCATTTGCCTTGGATTGGAAACGTCCGCCACGACAAATGAACAGTACCTCGTTTTTTTATAACCACACCAGCCAATGGCGTTACGAGAAACTCAAGGTCAACGAGATTCTGTCGCCGACTGAAAATCCTGAAGACTGGCAAGGCAGTTTGATTGATTTCAACGTCAGATCTGAACGCATGGGCTGGCTACCTTCTGCGCCGCAGTTGCAAACTAATCCACTGCAAGTGGTTAAGGATGCGGAAAAAGCCGGAAAAAATCCGGTTGATTATGTGGTTGAAGGCTTAAAAAGTGGCAGCCTGAAAATGTCTTGCGAAGACCCTGATAATCCAAAAAACTTTCCACGCAATATGTTTGTGTGGCGCTCGAATTTGTTGGGTTCATCCGGTAAGGGACATGAGTATTTTCTCAAGTATCTGCTCGGTACGCAGCATGGTGTACAAGGTAAAGACTTGGGCGACATCGGCGATCAATACGGAGAGAAACCGTCTGAGGTTGTTTGGCATGAAACGGCGGCAGAAGGCAAACTCGATTTGCTGGTGACGCTGGATTTTCGGATGTCTACCACCTGTTTGTATTCGGACATCGTGCTACCGACCGCAACGTGGTATGAGAAAAATGATCTCAATACCTCGGATATGCACCCGTTTATCCATCCGTTATCAAAAGCGGTTGATCCGGCGTGGGAATCGCGTTCCGACTGGGATATTTACAAAGGCATCGCCAAAAAATTCTCGGAATTAACCGTCGGGCATTTAGGCATCGAAAAAGATATTGTCGCCGTGCCGACCTTACATGACACGCCCGGAGAGTTGGCGCAGGCACTGGACGTTAAAGATTGGAAAAAAGGCGAATGCGAGCCGATTCCAGGTAAAACCATGCCGAATCTGGTGGTGGTAGAGCGTGATTATCCCAACACCTACAAGATGTTTACTGCGCTTGGGCCGTTGATGAGCAAAATCGGTAACGGTGGCAAAGGTATCGCTTGGAATACCGAAACCGAAGTCAAACAACTGGGCGAATTAAATCGACTGGTCACTGCCGAAGGTATCAGTAAAGGCTTGCCACGTATCGAGTCAGATATTGATGCCACTGAAATTATTCTGATGTTGGCTCCTGAAACCAATGGACATGTGGCCGTTAAAGCCTGGGAGGCTCTAAGCAAAATAACCGGACTGGATCATACGCATCTGGCTTTGCCGCGCGAAGACGACAAAATCCGTTTCCATGATATTCAGGCGCAACCGCGCAAGATTATTTCTTCACCAACATGGAGCGGTCTTGAGTCCGAAAAAGTCTGTTATAACGCCTGTTATACCAATGTCCACGAACGGATTCCTTGGCGTACCTTGACGGGCCGCCAGCAGTTTTATCAGGATCACAGTTGGATGCGGGCGTTTGGTGAGACGTTATGCGTGTATAAACCACCGGTTGATACTCGCTCCATCACGCCTATTCTGGGTCAAAAGCCGAATGGCAACGACGAACTGGTATTAAATTTCATTACCCCGCACCAAAAATGGGGCATACACAGCACTTACACCGACAACTTGTTGATGCTGACCTTGTCACGCGGTGGGCCTATTGTCTGGATGAGTGAAGTCGATGCAGCGAAAGTCGGCATTAAAGACAACGACTGGATAGAATCTTTTAACGTCAATGGCGCTTTGGTAGCACGCGCGGTAGTCAGTCAACGGGTACCGGAAGGCATGTGCATGATGTATCACGCGCAAGAAAAAATCGTCAATATGCCGGGTGCGGAAACGACCGGTGGACGTGGCGGCATCCATAATTCGGTCACGCGTATAACCCTTAAACCCACACACATGATCGGTGGTTATGCCCAACAAAGTTATGGCTTTAACTATTACGGCACGGTCGGCTCTAACCGCGATGAATTTATCATTATTCGCAAGATGAATAAGGTTGATTGGCTTGAGGAGGATCAAAAGAGAGAAGTATCCAAAGGAGATTCGGAAAATGTCATTTAAGCCAATGGACTTGGACGATAAACTCATTGGTAAGCTGGATGCTTTTCTAGAGACAAACTCCTTCGTCGATCTTTACTCGACTTATGATTGGGAAGAAGACACGCGAGAAAATGGATTTCCAGATATTTTCTGCCTTGAATCGCGCCTTAATTACTCTAATCAAACGACGGGGATTACGCTTTCAGATGTTAAATCTGTTGCAAAATGGGGGCTTTCAAGGCATCAAAATCGAATTGAGGGAATCGAAATTGTATTGCCTGCACACTCATTGCAATGCAAGCTTGGATTGCCTAACCAAAAGTTAGAAGGAGACCCATCTATTCCGCTTCATATTCTGCAAAAAAGTATCACCAAAGGCGTAGGTCCAACATATTTAAGCAAAATTTTGCGTTTTGGACTTCCTCAAGAATATGGGGCAATTGATACCCAGTGTGTGCGAATATTTGGCCTTGGGGATAGCGGGCAGCATCAATGGCTTGTTATGTCAGCCAAGAATGATGGGTATGGATGGTATATTCCAAAGACTCAAAAGGCGTGGCCTAGCGCATACAGCAAATGGATAAACATACTCCGCTATTTCGCCAGTAAGCTGGAAAATAATTGCCCACACCCTCAGCGGTTTGTAGATGCTGGCTTGAGAAAAAAAGGGATATGGGTGTGCGCGGACGTGGAAATGGCACTTTTTTCCTATGCAAGCCAGCAACTAAAACCGAGGTTAAATAAATGAAAATTCGCGCACAAATTGGCATGGTATTGAACCTGGACAAGTGTATCGGCTGCCATACCTGCTCAGTCACCTGCAAAAACGTCTGGACCTCACGTAAAGGCGTCGAATACGCCTGGTTCAATAATGTTGAAACCAAACCGGGCATCGGTTTCCCCCAACAATGGGAAAATCAGGACAAATGGAACGGCGGCTGGATACGCAAAATCAATGGCAAGATAGAGCCGCGTCAAGGTAGCAAACACCAAATATTGCGTAATATTTTCGCCAATCCCGATTTACCCGAAATTGACGATTATTACGAACCGTTCGATTTTGATTATCAGCATTTACAAACCGCTAAAGAGTCGAAAAACCCACCTACCGCTAGGCCGTATTCCGTTATCACCGGCGAGCGCATGGAAAAAATCGAAGGCGGCCCGAATTGGGAAGAAATTCTGGGTACAGAATTCGCCTCACGTTCACGGGATACTAACTTCGATAACATCCAAAAAGACATGTACGGTGAATTTGAAAACACCTTCATGATGTATCTGCCGCGTTTGTGTGAACACTGTCTTAACCCGACCTGTGTTGCAGCTTGTCCCAGCGGCTCGATTTATAAACGCGAAGAAGACGGTATTGTTTTAATCGACCAGGACAAGTGCCGTGGTTGGCGCATGTGCGTGTCTGCCTGCCCCTACAAAAAAATCTATTACAACTGGGAAACCGGAAAATCTGAAAAATGTACCTTCTGTTATCCGCGCATCGAAGCGGGTGAGCCTACGGTGTGTTCGGAAACCTGTGTCGGGCGGATTCGTTATTTAGGCGTGCTGCTGTATGACGCTGATCGTATTGAAGAGGCGGCCAGTTGTGAAAACGAACAGGATTTGTATCAAGCGCAATTGGACGTATTTCTTGATCCTTTTGATGATGACGTGATTGCCGAAGCACGGGCAGCAGGTATTCCTGAATCCTGGTTAATGGCCGCACAAGAATCTCCGGTTTATAAAATGGCAATCGACTGGAAAGTCGCGTTTCCGCTGCATCCTGAATTTCGCACTCTGCCGATGGTGTGGTACGTGCCGCCTCTTTCACCGATCCAATCAGCGGCGGAAAATGACCAAATCGGTATGGATGGCGATATTCCCGACGTGCGCTCCTTGCGTATTCCAGTGCAGTATCTGGCCAATCTGCTGACAGCGGGCAAAGAAGAGCCGGTTATGTTGGGTTTGGAGCGGATGCTGGCGATGCGTAGCTTTATGCGTAGTAAAACTGTTGATGGCGTGGTTAATACTTCTGTCCTAGAACGTGTCGACTTATCTCAACTACAAGTTGAGGAAATGTACCGCTATATGGCGATTGCCAATTATGAAGATAGGTTTGTGATTCCAACCAGCCACCGCGAATATGCCAGTTCTACCTTCGATGCTTACGGTGAACAGGGCGGCTGTGGATTTAGTTTTGGTAGCGGCTGTTCTTCGGGTAACAGTGAAACCAATTTGTTTGGCGGTAACAGTAAGCCGCAACGGAGCGGCGGAATTCCGATCAAGATTCCTATTAAAGTAGAACCGGCAATATAGGGCATCATTATGCAAACATTAAAAGTTTTATCACTGTTGTTGAGTTATCCCGAAGCCGAAACGCTAGAGGCATTAGACGAAATGGCTGCGGTCGTTGAGCAGGAAAATCTGTTGCTGGACCATCATAAAAAATCGGTGTTGGCATTGATTGATACGTATCGCGGAACAGATTTGCTGGATGCGCAAGAAGCTTATGTGGCGTTATTCGACCGTGGGCGGTTTTTGTCGCTGCATATTTTCGAACATGTACACGGCGAATCGCGCGACCGTGGCCAGGCGATGGTTAATCTGTTACAGATGTACGAGTCGCACGGCTTTGAAATGTCAACGCATGAATTGCCGGATTACATTCCGTTATTTCTGGAATTTCTTTCGCAACAAGAGCGGGCCGAAGCCGCGCAGTTATTACACGATGCGATGCCGGTGTTAAGTTTACTAGGCGCACGATTGATTGAACGCGGCAACGATTTTCGCGCAATTTTTGACGCACTGGCGGGCTTTGCAGGCGAACCTGAAGCACTTGCAGAAATCCGCCAGCAAGCGGCCACCGAAGGTGAGGATGAAACCCTGGTTAACATGGATGAAATCTGGGAAGAGGAAGCTGTCAGTTTTATGGGATCAGGGGATGTTTGTACCAATCAAACAGCTGCGGCTACGGTCAACCCCGTTATAATTACGTCGCGTGAGCAGTTTTTAGCTGCTCATTCAAACCGTAAATAAACTGACCTAAATGAAGGGAGTAAACCATGGCACTATCAGAACAGCAACGGCAAAAAAAATTATTAAAGAAAAAACAAAAAAGGGCGGCGGTCGTTAAGCAGGTTATTACTTCAATGACTATGGATAAGGCAGTGGCTTATGCCAAATATCCAATCCATGAATGCCTGATACCCACTAATTTATTTAGATCCGGTTTAGGTGAAGTCATTGTTGCTCGGCGCGTCTCTAACGATAAAGTCGCTATGGGTTCTTTTGTTATTGACGTGTTCTGCTTGGGCGTAAAAGATGCCCTGTTTAAGGTCTTTTCCGAGCATGAATATGAAGACATTAAATCAAGATTCGCGGAGGGAACCGGCAGAACTTTTGAAAAGCTGCACCAAACCTGCGCTAAAAAACTCGTTGACGGGGTTGTTGCCTATGCTAAAGACTTAGGATTTAGCCCTCATCCCGATTATAACAATGTAAAAAATATATTTGGTGATATTGACGCAAGTGTTTGCCCAGTAAGCTACAGCTACGGCAAAGAGGGTAAACCTTTCTATATGAATGGGCCTTACGAAAGCGAAGCGAAAATACAAAAAATCATTGCAACCTTGCAGAAAAAGTGCGGGGAAGGTGGTTTTGGCGTTGTTTACCGAATAGGTGAAGATGAAGATGACGACTTTTTTTAGTCATCGATATGCGCGGGTTTAGCGCAGGGCCACCGCATATAAATTATTAATATTTAGAATCAATCGGTTACAAGAGGCAAAATGATCTCCAAAAAGCAGCATATACACATAACTGATTGATTATCCGATAATTAAAAAAGTCAAATGCGTTTGCCCTGGGGTTTAGCGATGCGCCAATATGAACAATACACGATAGGATTAAAATCATGAATTATATTAATACATTACTGTTTGGCTATTATCCTTATATTGCTATCAGTGTATTTTTTATCGGTAGTCTGGCGCGTTATGACCGTGATCAATACACTTGGCGCACCGGTTCTAGCCAATTGCTACGTGCGAAAGATTTAAGGGTCGGCAGTAATTGGTTTCATGTGGGCATATTATTGCTGTTTGTTGGGCATTTTGTTGGCCTATTGACACCGCCGGAAATTTATCACAGCTTAGGCGTTTCGACCTCTGCTAAACAAATACTGGCCGTTGTTGCAGGAGGCGTTTTTGGCGGTATTTGTTTTAAGGGTATATATATCCTGATCCGCCGCCGTTTAACAGATGTGCGTATTCGAGCAACGAGTACCAGGATGGATATTTTTATTCTGCTGCTGATTGCCGCCCAATTAGTATTGGGATTACTGACGCTACCGATTTCGCTTTATCACTATGATGGCGCAAATATGTTACTGCTTTCTGAATGGGCGCAACGTATTGTGACTTTCCGCAGCGGCGCAGCTGATCAAATTAGCAACATTGGTTTTATCTTTAAATGTCACTTATTTTTAGGCCAAACATTATTTTTGGTGTTTCCATTCACCCGGCTGGTGCATGTCTGGAGTGTGCCGTTAGGCTACATTACTCGGCCTTATCAGGTGGTTAGGAAGCGATAAGGCAGGTGCAACGTGAAGATACAAACAACGAGTAATAATGGAGGAGTGTAATGGTATTTTATGAATGGACTGAGCGATTATCGGTTGGTATATCGTCGATTGACCGGCAACATAAAACCTTAATTGGGTATATCAATACGCTTGCTGAAGCCATACAGGGAAATAATGCTACTTCTCAAGTGGTTATTGGGATTGTTCTGGGCAATCTAGTGAGCTACACCAAGATACATTTCATTTATGAGGAAATGCTGTTTGACCGGTATGGCTATCAGGAAGAGAAGGAACATAAGATGCATCATAGAAAACTGACCGCGCAGGTCGACGAATATTACGCAAGATTCAAACGTGGCGATAACGATTTAAGCTCAGACCTATTGGAGTTTTTGATGGACTGGCTTAATCATCATATCTTGATAGATGATGTTGCTTATGCTGATTTTCTCACAAAACAAGGCTGTAAATAAGCGCGTGTAACGATTTGATTTTTCAATATAACTGGCGGGGCTACTCGCTAACAAAAGCTCATTACATTATGAACCAATCACGCAATTTGATATTTCTACTTTTCGCATTAAGCGGCTCAATGACAGGCTGCTCCGAAGAAGAAAAGTATAACGGGAGGGCGGAAAAAGACTCCACAGCGCAGGCCGATAAGCTAAAACACTCTGCCTTGCCTGTCCAGAAAGTGGAGAATCATACCACTCATGAAATGGCTGGCCATTCCGGTGGAGAAATGCACGCCGCGATGATGCCGTCGACCAAAAATAAGCCTTGTACAGCTTGTGATACCGATGAAATCAGCCGCAAGGCAGATGATTTGCCGCCACCGGTTAACCGGAAAGAGTCTCAACTCGTTGCCGTTGATCTTTATACCGATGAGCTGGTCGCTGAAATGATGCCTGAAGTTACCTACCAATATTGGACTTATAATGGCAAAGTACCGGGGCCATTTATTCGTGCCAGAGCAGGGGATCAGGTAGAGATACGGTTGCGTCACGGTAAACCAAATGCGGCGCATAAAAATCATAACGAACACACGGCAGAGCAACATGCCGCCGCAGGCCATTCGGCGCATTCCATCGATTTGCATGCAGTTATTGGCCCTGGAGGTGGCGCTCCCTTAATGCAAGTGGGTCAAGGTGAGGAAAAACGTTTTCGATTTAAAGCGACTCACCCTGGTATTTATGTTTACCACTGCGCCAGCCCACATGTTCCTTCCCATATTGCCAACGGCATGTATGGCATGATCTTGGTGGAGCCGGAAGAAGGTTTAGCAAAGGTCGACCGCGAGTTTTATGTCATGCAAGGAGATTTTTACACGACCGGAAAATTCGGCGCTAAGGGTTACCAGGCATTTAGTAAAGAAAAGCTGTTAGCAGAACAACCAGAGTATTTCTTATTTAATGGCAGAGTTAACTCGCTGAGCGGTGAGCGTGCGTTGAAAGCCAAAGTTGGCGAAAAAATCCGCATGTTTGTCGGTGTGGGTTCGCACATCGCATCTAATTTTCACATTATCGGGGCTATCTTTGATAATTTGTATCAAGATGGCGCAATTCTAAGCCCACCTTTAAAAAACGTTCAAACAACCACTATCGCAGCGGGTTCAGCCGTGATGATTGAATTTACTGCACAAGTACCGGGTAAATATTTGTTGGTCGATCATAATCTGACTCGTGCTATTGATAAAGGAGCACTGGCAGAATTGATTATTGAAGGCATTGAACAACCCGAATTGTATCGGCAAGTTAGCAATTGACTGTTAAATGGCGTTGGTGCATAAATCATGGTAACAACTCATTACCCACAGGAAAAATCGTAAAAATAAAGTTACAATATCCTCATGATG